>JAFDCW010000470.1 GCA_019312705.1 Deltaproteobacteria bacterium | reverse complement strand
CCTCACCCGCGCTCAAACCCGTCATCGCCCTCACCCGCGTCTAATCGCCGCCCTCTTCCTCAGACGCCGACGCGTCGTCCGCCCCCTCGAGGGGCGCGTCGTCGCCGGTGGTCCAGGTTGTGGTGACCTCGTCTGGGTCCTCATCGGGTGCGACCGTCGCTCCCCCGCAAGCGCCCGCGAAGAGGGCTCCGGCGAGGGCCGAGGCGGCAAGAGTCGTTCGAATACATCGCGTCGTCGGTCTCATTCGTCTGCCTCGTCACGTGCGTCGACGCTGAATACCCGGCGCGGCGTCGTCGAGACGCGCCACGGCGCCGCGGCATCATAGCTCGCGACGTCGAGGCCGGTGGTCTGACCCCGGCCGATCCACAGGAGCGGCAGAGCAAACCGGCGCTCTTCTTGGGCGCGCATGGTCTCGAGCACGATGCGAAGCACCCCGGCGCCGTCCAAACCGGCGACGTGATGCACGCCCGGCGCCGATTCGATCATGCGCTTTGCTTCGTCGTCGAAGCGGCCCGCCCCGGGGAGGACCACTTCGATGACCGGGCGCCGTAGCCGCTGCCCGGCGGTGTTCTTGACGACGACCTCGAACCCGGCGCGGCCTCCGTAGGCACCCGGGGCCCCCTCGATGCTCGCTCGCAGTGCGCCGGCGTCACGGACCTCGGCGGGCACGAGATATCGTGTCTCGGCCCGGACCCACACGTTGCCGTCGCCGCGGACGACGACCGCCGCTCCGGGCCGCACGTCGAGGGTGCGAACGCCGGTATCCCCTAGGTCGACGCGCTGCGTGGCGCCGTCGATCTCAACCTGCACCGCACCCGGGGCTCCGATGCCGAAGGCGCCGAGCACGCTCGCAGCCACGGGCCAGAAGGCTCCCTCGGCACCGAGGCGCGGAACCTGATGCAGGCGGCGAAGGGCACTCGTACGAAGCTCGTCGGCCAACGCATCGTCGCCCACCTGCCGCGCCGCGAGGGCGAGGGCGAAGGTCCCGACGACGGCATCCCCGGCGTGCGTGGGGTCCCCGGGGACCGAGCGCCGCCCTTGGCCGTCGGCCTCGAGAACGCTCCGGGCACGGCGATAGAGGGCGCGCCCGGGACCGTCCCGGGCGTCGATGAGCAAGAGCGCCGCGGCCATGCGCGCCATCACCGCCGGCTCCCCGGATGCCGCCGCAAGGGCACGCCAACCGTCCTCGCGCAGCTTGTTGATGAGGCCCGCGACCGGGTCGTAGAGACCGCCCGTCGGGACCGGGGGGGCCGCCGTCGCGAGGGCCGTGAGCATTGCGGCGCGCACGCGCAGGTCGTCCGAGGCCGATGCCGCGAAGGTACGCGCGAGGCGATTGAAACGTCCGATGCCGCCTGCCCTGCCTGCCCCGTCCGGTCGGCCTTGCCGGGCCGCCCAGGCGACCAACGCGCAAGCCCGGTCGATATCGGAAGGCAACGCCTCCCCCGCCGCCCCGGCGCTGCCGTCGAGGTGAGCTTCGAGGGCCGGGGCCACGTCCCCCGGTGACAGCGTCGCGGCCCAGGAGGCGATGGCGGGGTGATTCTCGAGGGCGGCGGCCACTACGGGGTCGGCCGCCAGAGCCTGGGGCGCCCCAATCACCAGCTGCCCGCGCCAGGGGCTCGCGCCCTCGGGGACGGTGAGGTCGAGGTGTGCTTCGGGGGCCGCCACGGCCGCTCCGTGGCGCGCCCGGAGATTGCCGTCGGGGACGACGCGCAGACGATGAGTCTCGGTCGTGACCCTGCCGTCGGCCATCGTGGTGCGAAGAACGATCCGGGCCATACCCGGGCGCAGTGCCTCGAGCAGTACTTCGGCCCCTTCTCGCGCCGCCCTTGGGGTTGCGATCGAGGCGCGGACGATGCCGCCCTCCCCGAATACCTCGACCCTCGGCTCTGCGCCGTCGGCGTATTGAACGAGCTGCACCGGAAACGCGAGGCGCTCTCCGGCTCGGAGGGCGACGGGCCACGGGACCCGGGCGGCGAACGGCAGGCCCGCATCGAAGGATGCGGTGCCCAGGTCGATGCCCCCGCCGCCGCGGAAGGCAACGGCGACGGCCACGTAGGGCCGGTGGGGGCCCGGGAGTCGGTACTCCTGTTGATCGCCGACGCCTCCGAAGACATCGCCGAGGTGGGGCTGAGGTGGGCGCAAGTGAGCGCGTTGGCTCAGCGAGGTGCGTAGCCCCGGGAGTTCTCGGAATGCGCCTGGCGCTGGAGCCGCTCCGCCGCCGCCGACCTCCGGCAGATCGATCTCGAAGACCTCCGCGAGGGATGCGACGGTGGCGCGACCGAGGGCGACCCCCCGGAGCCGCGCGAGCAATACGTCTTCACCCACGGCCTCCGCATAGAGTCCCCCGGACGGCAGGACCCGGGCGAAGGGGTCGACCAGGTCGTCGCCGGTACCGGCGCGACCGTCGGGGCCGGCGCTGACGAGCTCCCAGCCCGAGACCGGCTCTAGGAAGGTGAACCGCGAACCGCCGCGGGCGGGCCGCAATACGAAGGGGCGCCCCCAACCGTCGTAGAGGTGGCCCGCTTCTGGCCAGTCTCCGGAGAATGACGAATGACCATCGAGCAGGGTGATGAGGTACTCGGCGGGGTCCCCGCGCCGGGCCCAGGGCCGGTCGAGGCCCCGGCCGTGCATGTGCTCGCGCAGCAAAACCAAGAGCCTAAAAAGCCGCTCGCGGGTGATGCGCCGGGCGACGTTGTCGAAGGTGAAGGCGGCGTCGAGGCTCGTGAGAGAGGCGATCTCGAGGGGCTCGCCGCCGAGGCTCGCCATCGCTTCGTCCCCGAGGCCCGCCGCCATGGCCGTCGCGTCGAGGATCGACGCGTTGAACTGGGCACGTCGGCCGTTGAAGGTCGCGACGTCCGCCATCGCGCCGGGCTCTTGCGCGGCGACATAGCTCTCGACGCCGCGCATGATGCGACCCACGCGGCCGCGAATGAAGCGCGCCCGAGTCCGCCACGGGTCACGCAGCAAACCATGAGCGACGGGGGTCTCGGGAAGAGGCTGCGTCGTCACTGCGCCGTCCCGTAGAACGGCGCTCGCGGTCTCGTCGCTGGGCGTCGCTGCCCCGGCGATGGCCGCGAGGAAGGCCGAGCCGCGCCCTTCGCGCAACGCCATCGCGAGAGGTCCGCGGCGGGCACCGACGGATTCCGCGAGGGCGCCGGCAGCGCGCACATCGACCGCAAAGAGCAGCGTCGTGCCAGGCTCGCTGCCCCCCCCGGTGCCGACAACCCGCGCCCCCTCTGCATCCGCCTCGACCTCGAGAGACGAGGGTGCGGCCCCGAGGTAGACCAAGGTCCCGCCGCCGCGCCCCGGCACGCCGTCTTCGAGCAGCGGTCGGCCCCGGAGCCAGACTTCACCGCGAACCCAAGAGGGCACGTCGAGGTTCGCCTGAGTCGTGCGCGCCCCGAGCAGAGTGCGGGCGACGGGGAGCCAGCGACCCGCCCGCTGTACGAGGGCGACCACCTCGACCGGGCGCCGCGCGACCCGCGGCCGGCGGGCCACCGTGACGGCAAGGGGCTCCCCCGGACCGGTGACCGTCGGTGCACCGACGGTGATGGTGCCATCGAGAGCGACGGGCAGACACAGACGTTGCCGGTGGGCGCCGACGACGAGGGTCGCCGCCGCTGCGGTCGCCCCACCGCAGGCGTCGCTCCCGGTGTCGCCGGTCCCTGACGCTACGCGCGCCGTAAACGAGGCCACGCCGTCCGCATCGGTCGTCGCGGCGAGGGTCCCCCCGAGGCGTGGCGCTTCGAGGCGAACCTCGCCATCCCGAAATGGAACGCCATCGGGCGTGACGACGCGAACGAATATGCGCCCTTCGAGCTCCGGGACGAGAGCCCCCCCGAGGACCGAGGCGGCCGCGAGAACCGGCGCCGTCTCGACCCGCACCCGGAGGTCGGCCGCCGTCGCACCGTAGCCGGGGTGGATCAACTCGAAGTGCTCGACCCACTCGCCCCCCGTGACGCGCGTAGGCACACGCACCTCGAGGGACACCTCGCCGTCGCCGTTGGTTTGCAGCCCGCCGCCATCGCCGGTGGGGCTCGTGCTCCAATCGCCGTGGACCCGGACCCGGGCGCCGACGAGGGGGCGTCCCTGGGGCGCAAATCCTCGCACCACGACCGGGATGACCTCCCCCGGCGTCGCGAAGGGGCGCTCGGTGGTGACCGTCGCCCAGAGGCCCGCGACGGGCACCTCCTGCACGCGCAGGGTCGCCGTCGCCGAGACGGCGCGAACTAGCGGAGAGGCGGCCGATGGACCGGTGCCGGACGCGCTCGTGGAAGTGATCGAAGCTGTCGCCCGGAGCTGGGCGACCCCGCGAACGGGGCCGAGGTCGACGGTCGTGGCGAAGACGCCGCTGCCGTCCGTGGTTGCGTCGGCGGGCGGGGCCGTCACCGGCCCGTGTACCGCCTGGTTGACGACCCGGGTCGTCACGGTGGCACCTTCGACGGGCCGACCGGTCGCTCGGTCGAGCAGCCGACCGAAAGCCATGACGCGTCCGCGAGGGGCCGAGAGCGCCCGGTCCGTCAACAGGATCAGCTCGTACCGCGGCCCTCGCTCGAGGGATACGGAGAAGACCCGACTGACGTTCCTGGGGCTGGTCGCCTCGACGCGCAGCTCCACCGAGGACTCGAGGTCGTCGGGGATGGGCAGTTCGAGGGCCGCGCGGCCGAGGGCGTCG
>JAFDCW010000469.1 GCA_019312705.1 Deltaproteobacteria bacterium | reverse complement strand
TGACGACGAGAAGGTGCGCGTGCTGCTCGCCCAGGCGCTCTTTGGTGAGCCGGACATCCTGCTCCTCGATGAGCCGACCAACCACCTCGACGTCGACTCGATCCTCTGGCTCGAGCAGTTCCTCTTCGACTTCAAGAACACGGTCATCGTGGTCAGCCACGACCGTCACTTCCTCGACCGGGTCTGCACCCACATCGCGGACGTGGATTTTCAGAAGGTGACGCTCTTCAGCGGGAACTACACCTTCTGGTACGAGACGAGCCAGCTGGCCCTGCGGCAGCGGCAGAACTCGAATAAGAAGAAGACCGACAAGATGAAGGAGCTGAAGGCCTTCATCCAGCGTTTCAGCGCCAACGCCAGCAAGAGCCGCCAGGCGAGCTCGCGCCGGTCTCTCCTCGACAAGATCACCCTCGACGACATCAAGCCCTCGACCCGGAAGTACCCCTACGTGGTCTTCAAGACCGAGCGTGATCTCGGCAAAGAGGTGCTCTTCGTCGACGGCATCACCAAGGTCGTCGATGGCGTGACGCTCTTCCGCGACCTGCGCTTCTCCCTCGCTCGGGGCGAAAAAATCGCCCTCACCGGGAGCGACCTCGCGACTACGGCGCTGCTGAAGATCCTCGCGGGCGAAGAGCAGCCCGACGACGGAGAGGTCAAGTGGGGCCGGACCGCCAACATCGGCTACTACCCCAAGGACAACACCCCGTTCTTCCTCGACCCCATCAACCTCATCGAGTGGATGCGGAAATACAGCGAGAACCAAGAGGAGCAGTTCGTGCGCGGCTTCCTGGGCCGCATGCTCTTCAGCGGTGAAGACAGCAAGAAGAAGGCGACCGTTCTATCTGGGGGAGAAAAGGTGCGCTGCATGCTCGCGCGCCTGATGCTCCAGGACCCGAACGTGCTTCTCCTCGACGGCCCCACGAACCACCTCGACCTCGAGTCGATCACCGCCCTCAACAACGGGCTCATCGATTTTACGGGTTCGATGGTCGTCAGCTCTCACGACGTGCAGTTCGTAGATACCCTCGTCACGCGGGTCCTCGAGTTGCACGGCGAGGAGTTCTTCGACCTCGGCATGACGTACGAAGAGTACCTCGCGGACGAAGCCCGGCACGCCCGCGTCGCGGCGGACCACTAAGCAGTACGGTCCGGGCGCCTACCGAAGGCTCAGTCGCTCGGGCCGACGATGCCGGCGATGCCGGACATCGCGATGGCGTCGACCGCCGGGAGGTCGCTCGGGCCGACGATGCCGACGGTCTGGAGAGCGCCCGCGAAGGCGCTGTCATTTGCATCGATGAGGGGGGAGCGCGTGACGTTCGCATCCCAGCCGGCGGGGATCGTCCCGTCCTGGGCGATCGCGCCGAGTTCCGCGCCGGTGCCGTCGACGGTCACCGACGCGATGTCGATGCCACTGAAATCGGCGCCTTCGAGGTCGAAGAGCACGCCGACGCGGGTATTGTCGGAGAGGGTGAGGCGCTCGAGGGAGATGCCCGTCGTAGACCCGAGGAGCTGGATACCGTCGCCCACCATGACCGGCGTCCGGTCGAAGATGCGTGTGCGCGGCAGGGTGCGGGCGATCTCTACGTTCACGACGCTCAGGTCGCTCGTGGCGACCGCGACGATGCCCGCGAGTCTATTGTCGGTGATGGTCGAGTTCGTGAGGGACAATCCGCCGGAGTCTTGCACCCAGATGGCCGCTTCGGAGTTGCCGACCGAAACGAGGCCGTCGTGGGTCGAGGTCGCCTCGGACTGGAGGATGCCGTAGCCGTCGCCAGCCGAAACCTCGAGGGCATTGGTCGTGACGTCCGCGCCGTGGGCGAAGACCGCGTTGTAGGGCGGGATGAGGCGGGTGCCTCCGAGGGCCTCGTCGACGTGCACCCCGCTGAGGTCGGCGGTGCCGCCGTAGACCATCAGGCCCGTGCTGAGGTTCATGAGAATGTTGCTGTCCCGGAGTTCCAGGTTCGAGTCGATGGTCAGCACGCCGAAGTGGGCGAAACCACTGACCTCGACGGCGTCTCCTTCGACCGACATGACCGATACGGCGACCACGCCGTAGGCGGCGGACAGCGTAACGTCCATCTCGGCGGGCATGTCGACTGCGTTCACCCGGTTGGCGGGGCCCAGCACGTTGACGTCCTGCATGCGGAGGGCGGCCAGCCCCTCGACGCCGATGCCGGCGCCGGTGGTCTCGACCGCAACGTCCACGCCCATGATTTCGAGCTCACCGCCGCCGATGGAGATGACGCCGAAGCTCCGGGTGGCGCTGATTGTCAGCCCGGTGATGCGCGTCGGGCCGCCGACCCCGGGCGTTGCCGTGATGACGGGCCGATCGGACGGACCGATGATGTGCGTCAATCCGCGCCCGGCACCGCAAAGCTCGACCCCTGCCGGCACCTCGAAGGCGCCCATGAACACTCCCTCAGCGAGGCAGATCCGATCTCCGGGGACCGCGGCTCCGAGGGCGGCGGTGAGACTCTCGGCATCATTGATCGTCGGCTCGGCGTCGTCACACGCTACGAGCGGCATGAGCCAGAGTAGGGTCAGTACAACTGTCCGAATGTTGCGCATGCCTACAAGGATAGACCAAGATGGGTGAGATCCGTAGACCTCTGATCCGAAAATGGAGCCGATCCGCCGTAAACACTACGAATTTCGGCGGCTCTAGATCTCCCTGGGCCCCGGGGGCGAGCCCACCGGGCAGATCCGGTATGCTTTCTCCGGAGGATCTCCTCGGATGAGCCAACGTCTGCTGCCCTGTCCCGGCTGCGATCGCCACGTCCGCGTCGCCGAACCTGTCTGCCCTTTCTGCGGGGAGGCCATCCCCCTCGCGATGCAGAACGCCGGTCCCGCGCCGGTGCCGGGTCGCCGCCTGGGCCGCGCCGCTCGCTTTGCCTTCGGAGCGGCGGTCGCGGGGGCGGTCGCGTTCACCGGGTGTGGTGACGACACGTCGCCCACACCGGACACCGGAACCATCGGGCCCGCCTACGGGGCCCCCGCCGACACCGGAGTGGATCCCGACACGGGAACCGACGCCGGTGCCGAGGACGCGACCATCGATGGCGGTGACGTGCCTCTTTACGGCTCGCCGTCGGTTGACGGCGGCTGATCGCTAGCGCGAACCCCCGCGCGCGCTAGGGTGGCGGCCTCATGGTCACCACCATTGTCACTCATCCCGGGGGCGCCCACAAAGACGACCTCCTCGCCGTCTGTGTGCTCATCGCCAAGCACGGCGCTCCGGTCGTTCGCCGTGACCCGACTGCCGAAGAGCTGGCCGACCCGTCAGTCGCGGTCGTCGACATCGGGGGCGTGCACGACGCCGCCCAGTTGAACTTCGACCACCACCACTTCCCCCGGGAGCATGCGCCGACCTGCGCCCTCAGCCTCGTCCTCGACCACCTCGGTGTTTACGAGGACGCCCGGTGCTTCTGCGATTGGCTCGAACCCGCCGAGTGGTTCGACTCTCGCGGTCCCAAGAAGACTGCCGAGTGGCTCGGTGTGCCGCGACGCGCGATCTCGCGGCTCAACTCGCCCATCGACATCACTCTGCTCCGCCGCTTCGCGCAAAAGACCGAACTCGCTGCGGGCGATACGCTCTACGAGTACATGCGCTTCGTGGGCGAGGACCTGCTCGAGTACCTGCGAGTGGCCCGGGAGCGTATCGACTTCGTAGCGGCCCACGCCGAGCGTTGGTCCATCGACCAGGGCGGCGACGTGATCGACGCCGTCTTCCTCCCGCGGACCGAACCCGCCGCCGACGAGCCGAGCACCGCCGTCGCCAACTACATCCGCGCCCAGGGCCTCGAGCGGTCCGTCGCCGCCATCGTTTACCCGGACCGTCGCGGAGGGGGTTACGGCATCGGCCGCTTCGAAGACCACCCGAAGCTCGATTTCTCCCGCGTCGAGGCCGAGGGGGACGTGCACTTCGCCCATAAGAGCGGCTTCATGTGCAAGACGACGTCGACGGATCCGGCGCGCCTCAAGGCGCTGATCGCGGCCGCCTGGGGGTGACGCCTACTTCGCCGCCAACATCCGCTTGGCGGCTTCGGGCCGGATGCGTCCGCTCATCAGGGGCTCCCAGTGGTCGAAGAGTTCGGTCAGGAAGTCCCAGACGGCGCGGACTCGGGCGACGCGGCGGAGCTCCGGGGGCATGAGCAGCCAGGCATCGCGGCTGTCGATGGTGTCCGGGGGGTCGATGCGTTCGAGGTGGGGGTGGCGGATGGCGACGAATACTGGGAGCGCGCAGAGCCCGAAGCCCGCGCTGGCGGCGACGGCCATCCCGCTCAGGCCGTCCGTGCGCATGCATACGCGGTTGTGGGGGAGCGTCTTCGTCGTCCAATCGTAGCCCGGCATGAAGCGCGCTTCTTCGCGGGCGACGATGAGGTCATGACCGCGCACGTCGTCTGCTCGTTCGGGGCGGCCGCGGTGGTCGAGGTAGTCGCGACTGCCGTAGACGCTGACGCCGATTCGGCATACGCGCTGGGCGCGAAGGTCGTCGTTGCCTCGGCTCACTGGCACGCCCCCGGGGCGGGCGAAGCGAACGGCGATGTCGGCCTCGCCCCGGGAGAGATCCGTGAGTCCAACGCCGGTGATCAACGAGAGCTCGATGCGTGGGTGCCTCGTATGGAAGCTGCGCAGATGATCGATGAGAAAGTTCGAGGCGAAGTGGTCGGTGACCGCGAGGCG
>JAFDCW010000468.1 GCA_019312705.1 Deltaproteobacteria bacterium | reverse complement strand
CTGAACGTCCCCGGAGCCCTCGTTCAAGACCGAGGTGAAGACCGCGTTGGTCGGGCTGGACGAGTAGTGCTCGGTGTCCCAGCGGGTGACGAACTGCCGGTTCGGAGCGGTGCCGACGGTCTGGTACACGATGGAGCCACCGACGACGGGATCGAGGTCGTCCCAATAGGTGGCGATGTAGGGGGCCCGGCTCGCGGTCGCGTCGGGCAGACAGGCATTGCTCAGGGTGAGGTACTCATCGGCGAAGGAGATCGCGCCGTTGGTCTGGATCGCCGCGCTGGTGTAGCTCGTGCCGTAGAAATCGAAGCCAAATCCGATGGGCACGTAGGTTCGGCTGTCGTCAGAGAGGGTGATGCCGGTGCCGGTCGCGCTGATATCTGGGCACGGCAGGGTCGCCGGGGTGAGCGGCAGGGAGCAGCCGAAATAGCCGAAGGTGTCGGTCGGGCCGGCAGAGAAAGGCATGCACCCGGTGGCGCCGCAGAAGCCCATCGTGCACGCGGCCGCGGTGCAGTCCGCGGGGTCTGTGCATCGGCGGAAGTCCGCACAGCGCGAACACGCCGTCGAGCCGCCGCAATCGACGTCGGTCTCGCCGCCGTTGCTCACGCCGTCGTCGCAAGCAGGAGCCTGGCAAATGCCCATGTCACACACGCTGCTATCGCAGTCGCCGGCGTCGACGCACATCTCGGTGGGCACGCACGGCCCGCAGGTATCGCCGCCGCAGTCGATGTCGGTCTCGTCCTGGTTCATGACTCCGTCCGCGCAATCCGAGGTCGTGCACGCGCCGGCGCTGTCGCAGATGAGCGACGTGCAATCGGTGCCGGCCACGCACATGGCGCTGGGACCACAGGGGACGCAGTTGGGGCCGCCGCAGTCGATGTCCGTCTCGCCCTGGTTGATGACGCTATCTCCACAGCCCGCGGTGGTGCAGGTCCCGGCGTCGCAGATGAGGCTGCGGCAGTCCGAGTCCATAGTGCAGGAGCGATCCCCCGGGCACCCGGTGCAGATGCTCCCGCCGCAGTCGATGTCCGACTCGTCAGCGTTCATCATTCCGTCCGAGCACGAGGTATCGCTACACGTCCCGTCGTCGCAGAGCCGGCTCAGGCACTGGTCGGGGGTGGTGCAGGCAGTGCCCCCGGGACAACCAGGACACGTACCGCCAGCACCACAGTCCACCGCGATTTCTGCGCCGTTGAGCATGGCGTCGTTGCACGAGGGCATCAGGCAGAAGCCAGACCGGCACACCATCGAGATGCAGTCGGTCAGCACGACGCAGCCCAGACCGTCGGCGCAGGGCGGACACGAGCCCCCGCAGTCGAGGTGAGTCTCGTCGCCATTGCGAAGGCCATCGTCGCAGGTGAGCGGCACGACTGGCGGCGTGACCCCGCTATCGACACGAGGCCGGGAGCGGCCCCGGTCATCAGAACAGGCCAGGCCGACCACGACGAGGGCCGACAGGAGCACCAGGGCGGAGGTATTCAAAGCGTAACGGGTCATTTTTCCTCTGAAGACAACGAAGAAGTATCGACTATGACCGACTACGAGGAAGAACGCAGCCCCCCCCCCGGGCCTTTGACGGGTCGGCGGCCCTGTGCTCTGTACCGACCTGAGGAGCGCCGAAACCCGATGTTCGACAAAGTCTTGGTGGCCAATCGCGGAGAGATCGCAATCCGCGTCATCCGTACCCTTCGTGAGATGGGCATCCCGTCGGTCGCTGTCTATAGCAACGCAGACCGGGCAGCCCTGCACGTTCGCATGGCCGATGAGGCCTACGCGATCGGCCCCGCGCCGAGCGCCGAGAGCTACCTCGTCGGGGACCGCATCCTCGACGTGTGCCGGAAGAGCGGCGCCACCGCGATTCACCCCGGCTACGGTTTCCTCAGCGAGAACGCCGGCTTCGTGCGTGCGTGCGAGGCGGCCGGCATCACCTTCATCGGCCCCGACGCGAGCGCCATGGAGGAGATGGGCGACAAGACCCGCGCCCGGGCCAAGATGATCGCGGCCGGCGTGCCGGTCGTGCCCGGGGCCGAGGGCAACTCCCCGGACGAGCTCCTGGCCGCGGCAAAGCGCCTCGGCTTCCCGGTCATGCTGAAGGCCTCCGCCGGCGGCGGCGGCAAGGGCATGCGCCTGGTCGAGCGGGAAGAAGACCTCCTCGGCGCCCTCGAGCGCGCCCAGTCCGAAGCCCGGAGCGCCTTCGGCGACGACAACGTGTACGTCGAGAGGGCCATCATCGGGCCTCGCCACATCGAGATTCAGGTCCTCGCAGATGGCCACGGAAACGCTGTGCACATCTTCGAACGCGACTGCTCGATTCAGCGCCGGCATCAGAAGGTCATCGAAGAATCGCCGAGCCCGTTCGCCGCCGTTACCGCCGAGAAGGTGGCCGAGATGGGTGAAGTCGCCGTCAAGGCGGCGAAAGCCGTCGACTACCGCGGCGCCGGCACCGTCGAATTTCTGATGGACGAATCCGGAGAGTTCTACTTTCTCGAGATGAATACCCGGCTTCAGGTCGAACACCCGATCACGGAGCTCACGAGCGGCCTCGACCTCGTCCGCGAGCAGGTGCGCATCGCTGCCGGCGAAGAGCTCGGCTATGGGCAGGACGCGATCGTTCGCCGGGGCCACGCCATCGAGTGCCGGATCTATGCCGAAGACCCGGCGTCGGGTTTCCTGCCGAGCCCGGGCACGATCGCCGTGCTCCGAGTCCCCGCCGGCCCCGGCGTCCGGGACGATTCCGGCGCCTACGAGGGCGCGGAGGTCTCGAGCTACTACGACCCCCTCGTGTCGAAGCTCTGCGTATGGGCCGCGACCCGAGAGGCCGCCGTCGATCGCATGCGAAGGGCGCTCTCCGAGTACGTCGTCGCCGGCGTGCGCACCAACATTCCCTTCCACATCGCGGTCATGGGCAACTCCGCATTCATCGCGGGGACCTACGACACGGGGTTCATCGACGCCCACCGGGACGAGCTCCTGACATCGGGTACAACCGGTGATTCGGCGACGGCCATGGCGGTGGGAGCCGCCCTCGCCCAGGCCTTCGAAGAACGTGGCCGGGGCCCGGCCGCAGCACCCCGACAGGAGCCGGCCGACGGCACCATGAGCGGCTGGCGCCTCGGCGCATTGTCACGCCTGCGCTGAGCAAACGACGCCCAGCGACGGGCGCGACCTCGCGCACTTTTTTGACCCGCCCCGAAGTTCCCTGCTAACGAATCTCTCGTCGGCCATTAGGCCCGTGCCCACGAGGAGGTCCGCGATGTCGGGACGACGAATGCATGCCGTGTGGCTCGCTCTTGCCACCGCCGCCGCCGTATACCTATGCGTGCTCGAGAGCCCCGCCTACGGGCAGCCGAGTCGGCCGCAGCTGCGGGTCGCCTTGGGAACCATCGGCTCCCCTGCGCTGCGCACGGCCCTCGAAGAGGAGCTTGCGACCCTCGGCGGGGTGCGCCTCGCGAACGAGTCCCGAGCTCGCTACATCGTCACCGGCTCGTTTACGCGCCTCGAACGACGACGCGTAGGCACGACCTCCCTCGAGGTCGACTGCGAAGTCTCTCTCATCCTCGCCGACGCCCGAGGCGGCGCAGTCCGGATGATGCTCTCGGGCCGCGCCGGCGCCCGCGGAGGCACCACCGGTGACGCCGTCGAACGCGCCGCCGTAGAGGCCGCCGTCCGCGGTGCCCTGAGGCCCTTGCCACGAACCCTACGACGCATGCGTTAGATTTCGGCCGATCTCGGCGCGTCTGCGGCGTTGCCGGCGCTTGAAATACCTTTGGTATTCCTGCACTTCGGCGCCTTGCATCCACACCAAGCTCGACCGAAATCGCAATCGGGTGAAGTGTCTCGACCCCGCAGCACGAGATCGGCCGAAATCAGCGTCGCACTGGCATGAATCGGACCCCTGGCATCGCCGAGGGGTTGGTCATCGTTGCGCCGTCGACGGTCGCGTCGGCGGTGCGGAAGAGCAGACACCCCGCGGCGCCGCCGCCTCCACCACCGTTGGCGTTGGAGCCGGGGTTGTCGCCGCCGTCGAGACCCGAAAGTACGGTCGGCCCACTGCCGTTGCCTCCCGGGGCCCCGCGAACCGTATCCCCTGCGCCGCCCAGAGCGGTCCCGGCGCCGCCGTTGTCGCCCGCTTCGCCGTCGCTATCGCGGCCCCCGCCGCCGCCGCCGCCGCCGCCGCCGGCAACGACTCGACCGCCGTCGAAACGGATCTCCGGGGCTTCGAGCAGCACCGCGCCGCCGGACCCTCCGCCGCCGCCGGAGCCCCAGTTGAAGGTCGCGCCGAAGGCATTTCGCCCCGGCAAGCCGCCGCCGCCACCCGCAGCGATGACGCCGGAGATCTCGATCGTTCCTTCGGTGGAGATTTGAAGGGCGCCGCCCCCTGCCCCACCCATACCGACGTTCGTACCGCCGCCGGTACTGCTGACGTAGCCGCGGCCGCGGCCGCCGCCGCTTCCCCCGAAGAGGGGGACGAGCTCCCAGCCCGCGTCTACCTGGCCACCGCTCGCACCGCCGCCAGCGTCGCCCCCGGCGCCTCCGGCGCCTCCGTGACCGCAGAGGCCGCCGCCGCCGCCGCCGCCATCATCGAAGGAGTTCGTATGCTCGCCCGCTTCGCCGCCAAAGGGCCCGCGGCCGTCCCAGAGAGTGGAGTCCCGGGAGACCGTGCCCCCGCCGAAGCCCCCAGGTCCGGCCTCCTGGCCTTCGGCCGAAACGTTCAAGTCACCGATGATGTGAACATCGCCAGCGGCCATGATGACCAGGGGTCGGCTTCCGGTCACGAGCAGGGAGCCACCCTCGCGGATCTCGAAATCCCCGGTGGAAAGTACGCAGAGTTCGAGGGCGCCAACCTGCGCGACAATCGTCGTAGGCGCGGACATCGCCGCGCAATCGCTCGTATCGAAGCCCAGGGCGGACTCGATCACCACGTCGGGGGCATCGCCGCGCCAGAACGTCGCTTCGACGTTGGACGGGATCATCTGAGCGCAGGCGGGGACGGCTCCGGTGGCGTCGCAACCGAGGGCACAACGGTCACTCGAGACCGCGCCGTCGACGCAGGTCTCGAGACGGTTTCCGGCGCAGCGGAGGTCGAAATCGCAAGAGACGGGCGTTCCGGTGTCGGAAACGACGCCGCTGTCGGCGGGAGTTACGGACGAATCACGGCCCGCGCCGGAATCGGCGGGCGGAGTCGAGGAATCCGAGCCCGGAAGGCTCGTATCGAATCCGCCGTCCGAACCCTCACCACCGAGAAGCCCGTCGTCTGGGCTCACGATAGCGCTGCACCCACCGAGTACCAATACGAGACCGAGCGCCAGGGCGCCGGGCAGTTGCCGCCAAGCCATCAATCAAGACCTCCGAATCCCAATTCATGGCACTACCCAACTACGTGCGCCAGCCGACTCGGAGGCATCGGCTCGGCTGGGGCCGCAGTCGGTTATGGCGCCGGGACGTGGAAAACGAGCTGGGGCGCCTGGGTGCCGTCGGGGAACGCAGCGCCGATGAAGGAAACGAGGCGCATGGTCATCGTCTCTTTGTCGCCGGTGACCCCGATCCCGCAAGGATTCGGGCCACAGAGCGGGCGCAGCGCCGCGGAGATCGGCGAGAGTTCGTCGACCGCGGCGTCGAAGCGCCAGGTGAACGCGCCCCCCGTGGCCGGCTCCGGGGCCTCCTCGAGGGGCTGGTCCGGGGCGATGCCGTCGAGGAGAGCGGGACCGGCGGCGTTAGCCTCCGCGTCGATGTCTTCGGCGCCGAATCGCTGGAACTCGATCTTGAGAGCGCTGCCACGGGCGAAGAAGCGCAGCTCGAGCTTGCCCCCTTCGGCCACGACGTTGGGCTTGAAGCTGCAGTCGACGTAGTGGTCCCGGCGGCATCCCTCGTAGCACTCTTGCCAGACCGCGACGAGCTCGTCCCAGTTGCGCTGGGTCGGCCCCTCTAGCTCCGTGGCGTCATTGCTGAAAGCCTGAACGAGGTAGTTCTCGACCACCAGGTAACCGACATCTCCCACACCGCCGGGCTTGCGCACCTTGAACGCGAGGGCGTGAATATTCGCTGCTTTGAG
>JAFDCW010000467.1 GCA_019312705.1 Deltaproteobacteria bacterium | reverse complement strand
CACGTCAGCCGTCGTCCGATGCACCGCCGCCGGAGCTTTCGGCGAGCCCCCGCTCGAGGCGGGTCACGTCGGCGCGGGTGCGGGCCTCGAGGCGGCCGAGGCGAAAGACGTAGCCGAAGATCAAGACCCACAACACACCATAGGCGGCGATCAGCAAGGTGCCCCCGGGCACGTCCTCGGCCTCGGGGCCGGTGACGGCACGGAAGGAAGTGGCCCGGGATTCGTCCGGGCTCTCGGCGCCCTGATCATCGGCACCCTGCTCACCCTCGCCATCGGCGGGCTGGGCCATGGTGATGGCAGGCCCGAAGGCCAAGCCCAAGGCAAGCGCCAGAAGCGCGGTTCGAAGCAGGGCACGCATCAGGCGTCCTCCAAGAGGCCACGATGGGCGGCCTCGAGCTCGACCTCCTGGACGGCCGCGAGCTGACTCTGCAAGCGCGCACGGGTCCATAGGAGGAGAATGACCAAAAAGGTGAAAGCGAGAAAACTGAAGAGCAACGTGGTCGTCATGTCCGGGTGCAGACCGCCGCCGCCCCTGCCGATGACGGTCGGGTGCTGGCCACGCCAACGCTGCACGCTGTAGTGGATGATCGGCAGATCCAGGACGCCGAGGACCGCGAGGCCCGCGGCAAACCGCTTTTCGACTTCGCCCGTGCCGCCGGAGGAGCGCAGGGCGAGGTAGGCCGCGAAGATCATGCCGGCGAGGAGCGTCGTGGTCAGGCGCGGGTCCCAGGTCCACCAGACCCCCCAGGCCTTGCGAGCCCAGAGGGGCCCGGAGATGAGGATCATGGCGCAGAAGAGCATGCCGACTTCGGCGCCGGCCACTGCCCAGGCGTCGGCTCGGGGGCTACGCTTCACGAGGTAGATGCCGCTCGCGACCGCCGAAACGATGAACGCGACGTACATCGCGTAGGCGCTCGGCACGTGAACGTAGAAGATCTTCTGGACGATCCCCATCTGGAGCTCGACGGGTGCAAAAAAGAAGATGGCCCACAGGTCGGCAAACACGGTCAGCGCCGTCAAGATGGCGAGGATGGTCCAACCGATAGGAGGCTTGGTGGTGACGTCTCGTTTGCCCATGCCGCTAAAACCCGCCGCAAGCTAGCATGGCGAAAGGCCCGTGGGAAAACCAACGATGTACACGTCTATTCCGCTCTCGGAGGTCCCTACGGGACTGCTCCCGATCATCGACGAGGTGGCCCGGAAACAGCTGCGGCGCGCCGACGCCACGGGGGTGGCGCTGGCGGCCCAGGTCGCCCGCTTGAGCGCCCTCTATACCCGGACCCGGGACGACATCGGGGGCGATGACGCCTCGAACGCGCTGCTCGCGGCGAGGCTTCGGTTCTTTCTTCCCCGGGACCTTCCTAAGATCATGCTCCCCCTCGCAGAACTGCTCGCTCAGGGGGCTCTGCCGGGGGCCCGGCGCCCGCAGGTCCTCGACCTCGGCGCGGGGCTGGGCGCGACCTGCCTCGGCGCCGCCCGGTTCGGCGCAATCACCGGCGCCTGGGACGGCCTCGACGTGGTCGCCGTCGACCCCTTCGAGCCCGGCCTGCGCCTGCTCTCGGCCCTCGCAGCCCGGGCCGAAGAGGGGGGCCTGGTCCCGACCCGGGTGAGCCCAGTGGCCCTCGACATGGGCCGACGCCTCCCGGCGGGCCCCTTCGACCTGGTCCTTTTCGGCCTGTCCCTGAACGAGTGGAGTCGAAACAAGAGCGCCGCCGAAGCCGCAGACCTGGTCGAGCGGGCGGCCGGGCGCCTCACCGATGACGGCGCAATCATCATCCTCGAGCCGGCATTGAAACGAGAAGCGCGGTTCCTCCAGGAAACCCGAGACGAGCTCGCGAAGAGGGGACGCCTGGCCGTTTTCGCGCCCTGCCGGAGCGCGGCCCCATGCCCGATGCTGCCTTCGGAGCGAGACTGGTGCCACACGGCGGTGCACGGGGAGCTGGCGACGCCCCTCGCCGAGATCGCCCGCGCCGCCGGGCTCCGGCGTTCCCGCCTGACATTTTCGTATCTGACCCTGAGGCGTCGGCGGCCGAATTCCGAAACCGATGGGGCGCTTACATGGCCCGAGGGTTCGTTCCGGGTGGTCAGCGACCCGCGCCCCACGAAGGGCAAGCTCGAACTCTTCGTCTGCGGAGGAGGCGAGCTCGTCCGTCTCATGCGCCTCAAGCGCCAACAAAGCCCAGACAACGCGGGCATCGACGAGGCGCGCCGGGGTGACCTGCTGACCGTCCGGGGGCCCCTGGTTCCGGACCGTGCACGTCTGCGCATCGGCCCCGAACACACCATCCGTCGGCAAGCTCCCGGCGATGAGGACGGCCCGGCGCAACCACCACCCAACACAGAATGACACATCTCGACACATTATGTGACAGCAGCCGTCGACAGCGGCGTCACGATGACGCCAATTTGAACGGATCTGCGCGTGCGATCCCACATGGGCTGAGTTACGGTCCGCTCACCCGTGGCGAACCTCTTCGACCGCTCTTTCGTCTTTGTCGTTGGCAAGGGTGGCGTCGGCAAAACGACGGTCAGCACTGCCCTGGCCCTGAGCGCCGCGCGCCGAGGCAAGCGCGTCCTGGTCGCCATGTGCAACGCCAAGGAGCGCCTCAGCCATCTCCTCGAGGTCGAGCCCATCGGCCCCCACAACCGGGAGGTCGCGCCCGGCGTCGACGCGGTCAACATGGTACCGAAGTACGCGCTCGAGGAGTACGGCCTGATGGTCCTGAAGGTCCGGGCCGTCTACAAAGCGATCTTCGAAAACCGTTTCGTCGCCGCCTTCCTCCGCGGGACCCCGGGCCTCGAAGCATGGTCGATGCTCGGCAAGGCCTACTACCACACCAAGGAAGAGGACGAGTTTGGGGCCAAGCGCTACGACCTCGTCATCCTGGATGCACCGGCGACGGGCCACGGCCTCGAGATGCTCCGGGTTCCTCAGGTGATCACCGACATCGCTCCGCCAGGCCTTCTGCGCAACGAGGCGGAGCAAGCCCTCGAGCTCTTCCGGGACCCAGCCCGGGGCGGCGTCGTCCTGGTCACGCTCCCCGAGGACATGCCCGTCAACGAGACCCTCGAGCTGCACCACGCCCTCGACACGGAGCTGGCGATGCCCGTCACCCAGCTCGTCATCAATGGCGTCTACCCCACGCTCTTCGACCAGATGCAGTGCGAAGCCTGCCTCTCGGTCGCCGATGCCCTCCCCCGGGGCTCACCGCTGACGAGCCTCGTCGCCGCCAGCCGTGCGAGAGCGCTCCGTGAGCGCCTGCAGGCGGATGCCATTCGCCGCCTCGCGGCCGAACTCCCGGTGCCCACCACCACCCTCCCTCATCTCTTTATGCCGGACTTCCGCCGCAGCGCCGTCGAGTCGCTCTCCCATCTCTTCGGTTAAACGCCCCACCCACGGTAGCCTCAACCGCTTTCCTTGGCCCGCAACGTATTTTGGGAAACAATCACAGGTTCATGCCCCCCACTGGGACCAGCACTAGCGCGGACGAAGAGCTGACTGTCCTTATGGTGGGCAGTGGAGAGCCCCTCTCCGAGGCCCTCATCGCCGCCATGGAGCACCATGGCTTGGCGGTCGAAGCTGTCCCCTCGGTCGGGTCGACCCAAATGGCCATCGCCGTCGCCCCCGACTTCATCCTCCTCGTCGGCGACGCCACCGAGGGAGGTGGCACGGAGATCTTGGGCAAACTCTCGGCGAGCGCCCTCGCGGCGGTGATCCCAGTGATCCTCTTGGCCGACGACGAGACCCTCGCCGACCGGCTCCAGGCGTTTCGCTTCGGAGCCTCGGCGGTCGTGCCTCGCAGCGCGAGCGCTGATGGGATCGCGGTCCGGATCACGGAGCTGGCCCGCGAGATTCCCGAACGCGCCGCAGACGTCGTGGGGGAGATCGGGGAAGCGACCCTAGAGGAGTTCGCGTCGATGCTCACCGGTGAGCTGCGGAACGGGATCATCTCGGTCAGAGGCGAATCAGCCGCAGACACGGTTCGGATAGTCCTGGGTGAGGGACGCCAGCTCGCGGAACTCGTCGAGTCCTTCGTCGCGCGGGTGAGGCCCCTCGTCCGCCAAGCCGAGGTCGTGCACTACGAATTTCAGGAGCACTCTTCTGGCACGCTCTCGCTCCTCGGTCCCGAGCTCGACGTCGATAACGCATCGGACGAGAGCATCGACGGCCTGCGGATCCTCCTCGCCGACAATGACGTCGCCCGAGCCGATGGGGTCGCCCAGGAGCTGCGCGCGCGCGGCGCCACGGTCGTCATGACCGACCTCGCAGGCAGCCGCCTCCAACGCGCGCGGAGCCTCGACCCCTCGGTCCTGGTCATCGACGAAAAGGCTCTCTCCGGCGGGGGCTACGGCCTCGTCCAAGGCATGCGCGACGACGTGCGCCTCCGGTGGGCGTACCTGCTCGTCGTCTCCTGGGACGAGATTTGGTCCACCGAAAACCGGGGACCGGTGGTCGAATCCCTCGTATCGCGCCTCGGCCGGCTCGGGGCCGCGGAGACAGAGCTCCGGGAAAAGGCCGCTGCCGGCGAGCCCTTCGACGCGCGCCTCGAGGTGATCGGTGCGGCGAGACTCCTGCGCACCCTAGTCGCCTCGAAGCACGGCCTCCGACTCAGCGTGCACAACCGCCGCGGCCTGGTTCAAGTAGACATCTCCGATGGTCTGATCGCCGGGGCCACCTTTCAGATAAAACCGGA
>JAFDCW010000466.1 GCA_019312705.1 Deltaproteobacteria bacterium | reverse complement strand
CTTCATTTTCGGGGACCGGGTTCGCGACGCGGGTCCTGAGGACGCCATCTTCACGGTCCGACGTCGTCTGCTCGAACACTATGGTGCCGTCGAGGACGCCGCCCCCACGGCCATCGGCAGCCCCCTGGGGGGGGCGCCGCGCCTCGCGATCAGCGCTCCGGGGGAGCCCCGGGATGGTGGCCGCCGTTTGCATCGGGGCGTGGACTTCGTCTCCCAGGAAGGCGAGCGGGTGGTCGCGTCGGCGGCCGGGCGCGTCGTCGCTGCCGGCCTCGACCGCGGCCCCGGCCCCTTGGTCACGGTCGCGGCTCCGGCCGCGGCGATCCTGGCCCGGGACAGCCTCGGGCCCCGGGGGCTCGCCGTGGAAATCCTCCATCCCGGCGGCGTCACCAGCCTCTACGCACACCTCGCGCTGTACAAAGTTGCGGTCGGCGAAGAGGTCGAGGCGGGTCAGCTCATCGGCTACGTCGGCCGGAGCGGCATGCACATGTCGAGCGCCCACCTGCATTTTGGTGTGTTTCGCGACGGTGTTGCCGTCGACCCCCGGGACCACCTCGGGGCTCAGCTCCTCGGCCCGGAGCTGAGCCGGCACTGGTGGGCGACGGTTCCCCAAAGACTCGAGCGTCGAGGGCTGCCGCTGCCGTACCCTCGGCCGACCGAGCTATCGAGAGGACGACGATGAGCTACGACGTGAAGATCGTTGGTGGGGTGGTCGTGGACGGGAACGGCGGACCGCCGCGTCGCGCCGACGTCGGGGTCCGGCACGGACTGATCGTGGCCGTCGGCGATGCCCCGGAAGATGCGAACGAGGTGATCGACGCGGACGGCACCGCGGACTTCATGGGCTTCGGGGATCGGGGGAGGGTCGCGGTCGGCCTTCGCGCGGACCTGAACGTCATCGATCACGGCGGCCTCCGCCTTCATCGTCCTCGGCTCGTTCGGGACCTTCCCGCCGGTGGCAAGCGCCTGCTCCAAGACGTCGACGGCTACCGAGCGACCCTCGTCGCAGGCACCGTCGTCAATCGAGATGGCAAGCTCACCGGCGCGACTCCGGGACGCTTGGTTCGCGGCGGTCAGACCTAGGAGCGCTCGGTGGAGGCGTTTCTTCGCGAGCTCACGGCAGAGGCGATAGACGCCGAGGCTTCGTTGCGCATCACGGCCGGTGGAGCCGTGCGCGGTGGCCGGATGATGCTCGAGCGGGCCGGGGCGGACGTGGCTCGACGGGTCGGGCGCGAACTCGGCATCCCCTGGGTCGATGGGGCGACCGCCGTCGTCGATGCCTGCGAGGCCCTCGACCTGCCGCTGATCGCCGGCTGGGATGTCGGCGGCGCGGCGCTCAAGTACAAGCTCTACGCAAATGCATCGGACGCCTCCGAGGCGAAGTGCGCGGCCCTCGTGGGCCGGTTGGGTCTGTCGTCGGGTTTGCCGCGCCCGACGCTCGTCGGCATCAACGTGGCTTCCGGCGCCGTCGAGACGAAGCTCTACGTGCAACGGTCGAAGCTGGTCGAGCTCGACCTCGACGTCGAGGTCCCCGACGTATTTGCACAAATCGAGGCCGCGGCCTGGGTCGCGTCCTACGACGTGGGCGGCGACGACGTGACTCTGCGGGCGGTATTCGCAGCGACCGTGCATGGACGAGAAGGCACGGCCGAGGCCGCTCTCTCTTCCCTCGTGGGCGTCAGGTGGTCGGCCCTCGAGGACTCGTTTCCTTTTGCTCCCGGGCCGCTCCGACAGATCGGCTGGGCGGACAACGGAGACGTCACCGTCTACGCGAAACGCCACGGGCGGGCCGCTCCGGTGTTTGCCCTCGCGCCGCTCGCTGTGTTTCGACGGGGTGACGTCGAGGTCGGACTCTACGTGACGCCGACCGACGGAGCACCCCGGGCGTTCGTTCGCACCGACGGACACGCGCTGACGTTTCGCAGCCGCGACGGGTCGCCGGACGCGGCCACCCTAGAGGCCCTCGGGGCCTGGGCCGCGCGCCAAGTGGCCGCAGGCGAAGGGAAGGGCGCAGTCGAGGCGACGAAGTTCGATGCACCGCCGGCGGGCTGGAGGCTCGTCGTGCCTCAGGCCCCGAGCGAACTCGGTTGAGCTCTAACCTGACACAGACCTGACTCAGATCTGGCTCAGAAGTCGCCGCCGAGGGAGAGGCCGCCGGTGGCGCCGTGTTCGTCCATGTTGAAGAGCGGGTTGAGGGCGAGGCCGCCGGGCTCTCCGTCGAGGTCGAGGCCAGCGCGGACCGGTACCTCGCGCCGGAGCACGATGCCGAGGGTGAGGAGGGTGAGCCCGACTGCCTGAACGAGGCCCCAGAGGGTGAGACCGACGTAGCCGTAGTTCGCGAAAGTGTCCGTATCGCTGAGCAAGCGCATCTGGACGAAGGGCCCGGCGACGGGTATTGCCCAGAGGCCGTCCTCGGAGCCCACGGCGGTGAGCACGGCGATGAGGTACGAAATGCCGAAGAGGATCGAACCGGTGACGATGAACCCGGTCCGCGGCCGGCTCACGTAAGTGACCGGTTGCTGTTGAGCCGGGACGGCGACGGGCGTGGTCTGGTACGCGCTCGGGGCCTGCCCGACGGGGACAGTCTGGTGCCCGGCTTGTCCGGTCGCCGGCGCCGCGCCGTGCTCCATGATTTCGAGGCCGCCGCCTTGGGCGCCGCCACTCTGGGCGGCCGCGACGCACTCGTTACCCTGGGCGACCATGCCGCCGGGGCACGCCGGGGCACCGGTGCAGGCGCTCGCGGCGAGGTCGTAGCTCTGGCCTGGCCAGCAGCAGCGGCCCTCGGTCGCCGCCGAGGCCACGCGGCCCCCCGGGCATTCGGCGTGGGCCGTGGCGGCCCCGCCCACGCAGAAGGCGGTCAAGACGACGAACGAGTAGAGCGAGTTGAGTAGAAGCTTCCCCATCAACGACGATTAATACCACCGATGAGAGCGACCGTCGCATTCCCCATGGGGAGGGCCGCTCCGGGGACGCGAATTCAGGACACTCGTTCGAAGAAAACGGCGCTCAGGGGGGGCAGGGTCAAGATCATGGATGCGGGGCGGCCGTGGTGAGACTGCTCATCGGCGGCCACCTCTCCCTGGTTGCCGACGCCGCTGCCTGCATAGACCTCGGCGTCCGTATTGAGGAGTTCTCGGTAGCGTCCCGTCTGGTGAACGCCGATCCGGTAGTCGTGGCGCGGGACCGGGGTGAAGTTGAAGGCGCACTCGACCCGCGCTCCGTCCCTGGCCACCCGTGAAAATGCGATCACCCCCTGGTCCCGATCGTCGACGACGGTCCACTCGAAGCCGCCCTGCTCGACGTCGCGCTCGTGCAGCGCGGGTTGCTCGCGGTAGAGCCGGTTGAGGTCGCCGACGAGGCGGGCGATTCCCGCGTGTTCGGGCTGGTCCATGAGGTGCCAGGAGAGCGAGCCGTCGTGATCCCACTCCGAGTCTTGGCCGAGCTCCCCGCCCATGAAGAGCAGCTTCTTGCCGGGCGTCGCCCATTGGTAGGCGAAGAGGAGCCGGAGGTTTGCTCGGCGCTGCCACTCATCGCCAGGCATCTTGGAAAGCAGCGAGCCCTTGAGGTGCACGACCTCGTCGTGGCTGAGGGGAAGGACGAAGTTTTCGTTGAAGGCGTAGAGCCCGCGGAAGGTCAGCTCATCGTAGTGGTGGCGTCGGTGAACCGGCTCCCGAGCAAAGTGGGCGAGGGTGTCGTGCATCCAGCCCAGGTCCCATTTGAGGCCAAAGCCGAGGCCTCCCATGGAGGTGGGCCGGGAGACCATGGGCCAGGACGTCGACTCCTCGGCGTGAGTCTGCACATCGGGATGGCGCTCGTACACCATCTCGTTGAACTGCCTCAGGAAGTCGATCGCCTCGAGGTTTTCTCGGCCGCCGTGCTCGTTCGGAATCCACTCGCCCTCTTCGCGGCTGTAGTCGAGGTAGAGCATCGACGCGACGCCATCTACGCGGATCCCGTCCACGTGGTAGCGGTCGAGCCAGAAGAGCGCGCTCGAAATGAGGAAGCTGCGCACCTCGTGGCGGCCGTAGTTGAAGATGTAGGTCGTCCAGTCCGGGTGAAAGCCGCGACGCGGGTCGGCGTGCTCGTAGAGGTGCGTCCCGTCGAAGAGGCCGAGGCCGTGGCCGTCCGTCGGGAAGTGCGCGGGCACCCAGTCCAGGATGACTCCGATGCCCGCCTGGTGGAGAGTGTCCACGAGGAACATGAAGTCCTGGGGCGTGCCGAAGCGGCTCGTCGGCGCGAAGAATCCGGTGACCTGATAGCCCCAGCTCCCGGCGAAGGGGTGCTCCATCACCGGGAGCAACTCGACGTGGGTGAAGCCGTGGGAGACGACGTGCTCGGTCAGGAGCGGGGCGAGCTCTCGGTAAGAGAGGGAGCGGTTGCCGTCTTCGGGGATCCGGCGGAAGGAGCCGAGGTGCACCTCGTAGATGCTCATCGGGGCGGTCAGGGCGTTGCGCTCGGGGCGGCTCGCGATGAACGCCTCGTCGCCCCACGTGTAGTCGAGGTCCCAGAGGATCGACGCCGTGTGGGGAGGCGTCTCGTGGTGCAAACCCAAGGGGTCGGCCTTTTCGACGATACCGGCCTCGGTGTGGATGGCGTACTTGTAGCGCATGCCCTTCTTGGCGTTCGCGACGAAGCCTTCCCAGATACCGCTCCCGCCGCGGGCCACCAACGGGTGGGACGAGGGGTCCCACCCGTTATCGTC
>JAFDCW010000465.1 GCA_019312705.1 Deltaproteobacteria bacterium | reverse complement strand
ACCTACGTCGGGGGCAAGCTGCTGGCCCATGGCACGGCCGACGTGACCCTGGTGGGGCGGCCCCGGGGCCGTGATGAGGTTGCCGCCCACGGGCTGTGCGTTTGCGGCCTCGAGGGGGCCGGGGAGCACGTGGCGGCCCAGGACGTGCGCTATGTGACCGATGTCGGTGAGCTGTCGTCTTGCGACGTGGTGATCGTCTCGGTGAAAAGTGCGCAGACGCGGGAGGCGGCGCAGGCCCTCGCCGGGGTCGTTCGAGGCGACGTGCTGATCGTGAGCTTCCAGAATGGCGTCAACAACGCCGAGGTCCTTCGGGAGCATTTTGCGGGTCCACGCGTGGCACCTGCCATCGTTGGTTTCAACGTCGTCGGTCGCGGTGGCGGCGTCTATCACCGCGGCATGGACGGCGCGCTCGTCATCGAAGACCGCGCCACCCCTCTCCTCGGGGCGCTGGTCCGGGCCCTCGAGGGGGCAGGCCTCGACGTCGAGACGATGGGCGACATCGCACCGCAGCAGTGGACGAAGCTCCTCATGAACCTCAACAACGCTGTCAGTGCCCTCTCGGGCGCGCCGACCCAGGCCTTGCTCGGGGAGCCGGCGTATCGGCGGATCGTCGCGGCGTTGATCGAGGAAGGGGCGCGCGTGCTTCGCGCGGCGGGCATCCGGCCCGCGCCGCTGCGCGGGATCCCGGTCCGCCTCATGCCCGCGGTCCTCCGGCTGCCGCAGCCCCTCGCCCGCCTCGTCCTGGCGAGGCAGATGAAGGTGGACCCCGAGGCCCGGTCGTCGATGTGGGAGGACCTCGTGCGCCGTCGTCCGACCGAGGTGGACTACCTCAACGGAGAGATCGTCCGCCTCGCGGAGAAGGCCCGGGTCGCTGCTCCCTTGAACCGCAAAGTCGTGGGCCTCATACGAGATGCGGAGGCTGACGGGGAGGGGTCGCCCGGTCTTGATGCGCGTGCTCTGTGGGCGGCGCTTCGAGGCTGAAGCTCCTTTCCCCTACGGGCTCGTGCCCTCCAGGCGTTTGATGGCCTGTTGGGCGCCGCTGTCGTCGGGGCGCAGAACGAGCAGTCTCTTCCAGGTCTCGAGGGCTTCCTCGGGGTTCTTGGCTTCCTCTTCCCAGAGTCGGGCGAGCTCCCGCAGGCGCGGCCCTCGGGCGTCGGCGTCGTCCTCGGGGATGCGGTCCAAGCGGCGCTCGAGGAGGCTGACCAAGTCCTGGACCTTGCCCGCGGTGAGCAAATTCATTCGGAGACTGCGCAGTACGACGACGTCGTCCGGGGCCAACGGCAACGCCGAGAGATAACACTCTCGGGCGCCGTCGGCGTCATCGAGGTGTTGTTCGAGGATCTTCCCGCGCCGCATCAGGAGGGCGGCGCATTCTGCCCGGTCGGTCGAATCGTCGATCATCTTCTTCAGCTCGTGTTCGAGATACGGCAGGAGCTCTCGCTCGACGGCGCTCTCTTCGATGGCATCGAGCACGCGCTCGGTCGTCGGCGAGAGGGCGAGGGCCGTCTTGAGCACGCCAAAAGCCACGTCCTCGAGGCCGACGGTCGTCTTCATCATTCGAGCGGCGCGTACCAGGAAGGTCGCGGCGCGATCACGCGGTGCTTGCGGGGCACGACCCACTGCCTCGAATAGCCGCACGACTTCTTCGCTCGCATCTGGGCCAATCGCGACCGATTCAACTTCGATGCTGTCGAGGAGAGCGTCGTCGTCGCCGGCATGCTGGATGGCCTCGGCAAGCATATGCTTCATCGCCGCGCCGTTGCTCGCCTCGCTGGCCACCCGCGCTCCGCGGCAGAGCACCTGCACCGCACGCTCTCCTCCGAGGCTCGTGGCTCGGTCGACGTAGGCTGCGAGGGCGTCGTCCATGCGCCCGGTGTTCGCTGCGTGCTCGTCGATCGTGTCCAGGAGGGTTTGATTCATCGGCATCGTGGCTCCGATGCGCAGCAGGCGGTCCACCGCATCGCCCTCTCGATTGGCTGCCGTCAACAGGTCCGAGTGACGGATGGCGAGAGCCACGCGGTCGTCGTCGGTGGCTGCGCCTTTGATGAGGGCCGCGTAGAGCCCGTCGAGCTTAGCCGGGGCCGCCGCGAGGCTCGAGGTTCTCTCGGCGCGCTCCAGGAGCGATACCCGGGCGCCTCCGAAGGCGATGGCTCGGGCGGTCGCCGTGAACGCCTCGTCGTAGTCTCCCGCGCTCTCGAAGCTCGCCGCGGCGTTCTCGACCAGGCGCACACGCTGGGCCGGGGCCTGGGCGCGTTCGGCGAGTTCGATGAGTAGCCACGCTCGCGCCCGGTGGCGCCCGGCCGAGTCCTCGTCGCCCGCTGGGCTTTCGAAGACAGCCGTCGCCGCTAGGTCGACCCAGTTCTGGGCGTTGTCTTGTGAGAGCGCGATCAGTCGGTCGACGCGAGCGAGCAGCCCCGCCCAATCTCCGGCCCGGGCGAAGAGAGGCAGGAGCGCGACGAGGGGAGCCGAGTCCGTCGGCACGAGGTCTTCCCAACGCAAGAGTGCGCGAACAGCGCCCCGGTGGTCCTCGAGGGCGCCGGTGTAGAGTTCGCTCAGGCGCCGGAGCAGGTCGACCCGACCCTGCTCGTTCCGGAGAACGACCAGGCCTTCGAGGGCCTGGGCCAGGGACCGGTGGTCCGATGCCTCGACCGCCAGCCGCTCGAGGTATTCGTGGGTCGCTAGGTGGGAGGCCGCGTGGGATGTCATCGCATGGGAGAGCACGCGCCGGGCGAGCTCCGGGCGTCCGAGCTCTTCGGTGAGCACGTGAGCTCGTTCGAGGGTGTGCTCCGAACGCGCAGCCTCGTCTGACTCGAGGGAGGCGAGGCGCGCGAGGATTACGTCGAGGCGGCCTTGGTCACCCTCTGAGCGGGCGTCGTCCCGCATGATGAGCAGGGGGCCTATCTCGATCGTATCGTTGACCAGCTGCGTCCAGACGCGGACGGCTTCTTCGGGGTCCCGGAGGGCCCCTGCTTCGATTCGAGCGAGGCGCGTTTGGTGGCCCCGTCGGGTCGCGGCGTCCTCGGCAGAGGCCATGAGCACCTTGAGCACGACCTTTTCTTCCCCGTGCCGTCCGGCCTGGCGCAGCGCTGCGGCCAGTTCGAGGGCGATGGGGCGATCGCTCGGGCGCACGTCGAGGGCGGCGGCGAGGGCGTCGGCGGCGCGGTCCCTGTCCCTGAGGTGCTCCTCGGCGATCTGCGCGATTCGCCGATGCTTTGCGATGGCCTCGTCTGGCGGCAGGAGGTTCGCCCAATGTTCCAGGTAATCGATGGCGGCCCGATAGCGCTCCTGGCCGAGGGCGATTTCGATCGAGTGAGCGAGGGCTTCGACATCGTCCGGCGCCGCGAGGCGCACGAAGTTCCAGGCGTCCTCCGCGCCTTCGCCGTTGCGGAAGGCTGTGTAGATGCGCGCCAGGCGCCGGAAGATCGCCACCCGCTGCCCGGGTGCCGCGTTGTCGGCATACTGTCGGGTTTTTCCGAGAGCCGCGGACTCTGCTCCGGCATTTTCGAGCGTCGTTTCCAGGTCATCCAGGACCCTCTGGGTATGGTCCTCGGGGACGATGGAGAGCAGGGAAAGCAGGGCGTCGGTGGCTCGGGTCGGATCCCCTCGGAGTCCGCTGTGCAGGTCGGCCTCGAGAAGCTCCGCGAGTTCGTCCCAGGACCCGGTGAGCTCTGCGAGGCGCACCCGGGCGACGCGTGCGTCGCCCGCGCCGGGCCCCGATGTAGTCTGCTCGATTTCACGAAAGCACGCGAGCGCCTCTTCGGCCTGCCCGAGCTGTTCGAGGAGGGCTGCGAGGTCGGGGAGAATTTCGGCCCGTAGCTCCCCCGATGCAGCGGCTCCGCGTTGGTAGAGCGCCGCCAGCTCGTGCTTCTCGCCCTGGTCTCGAAGCACGTTGCGCACGACCCGGAAGGTGGCTCGGTCGCCTGGGTTCTCGGAGAGCAACGCTCGCGCGTGGGGCTCGGCCCCGAGTTCATCTTCCGACGAGAGGATCACGAAGAGACGCCGGTGCATCTCGATGTGGCCTTCTGGGGCAGTCTCGTCGATGGCGGCCCCGGCCCACCGCCGCGCCTCTTCTCGGCGACCCGCGACGTCGTGCAGTTCGACCGCCTGAACCATCGCGTCGACATCTCCGCCGGCGCCGAGTTCTTCGATCCAGCGCAGCCCGTGGCCGGGGCGTCCGGTGGCGATGTGCTCTCGGGCGAGGCGCCACCGGACCTCGTCCGAGGTCGGCCCGTCGGGGAAGGCGAGCACGTGCTCTTCCCACCGCGAGAGCAGCTGCTTCATGTCCCCGGGGGCGAGCTTCTCGAGCAGATTGAGGGCCGGGGCGTGTTCTGGGGCGACGTCGAGGGCCTCGATGATGAATGCGGCCTGCTCGCTGGCGGGCACGGCGTGCACGAGGTCGCAGAGGATGTCCGCGGCGCTGTATCGGTCGCGGTCGCGACTGTCCTGGTCCTTCGACCGCTCGGCCCGCTTGAGCAGAGTGTCCACGAGGGCCCGACGGGTGGATACATTTCCGGGGTTCGACCGAATGGCGCGTTCGTAGAGGTCGACGGCATCGTCGAAACGGAGGAATTGATCGCAGCTGATCTGTGCCATCAACGCGAGCAATGTGGCGCGATGGGCGTGGTTGGTCTCGACGGCAACTTCGGTCTCGAGCACATCGAGGGCGACGCTCCAGCGCTTGTGGTCGAGGGCGAGGCGGCGGGCATCCCGAGCGAAATCGGAGTGGGAGGGGTCGAGTTCGTAGGCGCGGCGAAAATTGACGAGGGCCGCATCGATCTGACCCATCTGCTCTTCGGTCTGCGCCAGACGGGCGTGGGCAAATGCGACTGCTCGGGCGTCTCTCCGGAGGCGCGTCAGCACGCTGAGGCGTCGGGTGAGCTCGCTCCGGAGGCTCTGGTCATCCCCGCGGGCTACGAGGGCCGCCTCGAGGCCGATGGCCGCGCGTTCGTCCTCGGGAGCTTTTTCAATGGCCTGTTGGAAGAGCGCGATGGCCTTCTTGAGCTTTCCCGCTTTCGACGCCTGCTCCGCCGCAGCGCAGTAGTGGGACGCCGCTTCCCGGGGGTCTGCGCTTTGCCGTGCGCTCTTCTCGAGGGCGCGGATGCTCGGCCCCTGCCCCTCGTTGTCGCCGAAGATCCCCACCTGCATGCATGGTCGCAGTGATCTAAGCAGACGAGAAGCATCGATCGCCGCTTTAGGGGCGTTCTTCGGGGGGTGCCACGTCGAGTGCCGCCGTCTCGGAGGTTTCCTCCGCCTCGGTCACGCTCGGTTGGGGGCTGCCGTCCGTAGACCCGTCCACCGATGGGCGTGCTTCCGGGATCCCCTCGTCGAGAGCCGCATCCGGGCCCCCGTCGCCAGCGGATCCATCCAGGCCTCCGTCGCCGTTGGCTGCGTCCCCGCCTCCGTCACGGACGGCACCATCGAGGCCGGCGTCCAGAGACTCGTCCCCAGTGAGCACCCGGCCGAGGTGTCGCGCGGTGGCTGCACACTCTTCGTCCCCCGCGGCTCGGCACACCGACTCTTCGAGCCACTGATGATAAAGCTCGTTCATCGCCCCGTTGGTTTCGTGGCCCACGCCGTCGAAGGTCTGGAGCACGACATCGAAACCGAGGGCGGCGAGGCGAGCGAATAGCTCCCGGGTCGGGGTGATGGGCACCGTGGCGTCCTCGTTGCCATGCATGGCGCGAATGGTCGGGTAGGAGAGGTCGGACCGGCGGTACGCTGGCTCGAGGGGGGGAGGCAGCCAACTGCTCATCGGCAGCGCGGCGCCCACCACATCGTCGTGGTAGAGGGCGAGGGCCAGGGTCACGATGCCACCCTGGCTGAAACCGGTGACGATCGAGCGACCCATCACTCCACGCTCGGCGACGACATCTCGAATCAATCGGGCCAAGCGCCCTGCCGTCGCAAAGAGGGTCGACGCGAACTCGTCGACGAGACCCTGATTCACATAGACCGGGATCCACTGAAACCCGTCGCGCAGTGGGGTCGGCGCCTGGGGCACCAAGAGGCGTACTGGATGACTCAGGTCCCGGAACGGACCTCCGGGGATCTGGGCGTGGCTGCCTCGGCCGTGCAGCACGACCACCAACGGCAACTCGTCGTCGAAGGCAGCCTCGCCGAGCACCACCTCGAAGTAGTGCATGCCGTCCTTTTCGCCATCTCGGACTTCGAAGCCCGGTCGTGAGGGAGGGGGAGGGTGCAGTGGGCAGGTTTCCAAGTGGCCGCCCGGGAGGGCACCGCCCTCGCGGACCAACGTGGGTACCGCGACGGGGCGCAGGGGCGCGAGGGTCACCGGCGGCCAAATGTGCTCTGACTCCTCGAGTACCGCCCGGGCGATGGGCAGAGACTCGGAGTAGCGCTCCGGTCCGGCTGGGGCGAGCCAGATGGAGACCAGCAGGCTCACCGTCACCAGCGCCAGAGAGCCGAGGACCCACCGCGCGATGCGCTTCCCCCGGCGGATGTGGGGCTTCGGCGGGTAGCTGGGCGAGGAGCCCGAATGTCGATGCCCGGTCACCGGGCCATCATACGCCCTCGTCGGCGATGGCTATGGACTTCCCGGTGCGTGGGCATATCTTTCACCCGTGTCCGATCCAGCATCGTCCGGCGGTCCCGCGCGCGCCGTCCTCGACGCTCAGGGAATCACCAAGACCTACCGCATGGGTGAGGTCGACGTTCACGCCCTCCGCGGTGTGGACATCCAGCTGCTCAAAGGCGAGTTCATGGTGCTCATCGGCGCCAGCGGCTCCGGGAAATCGACTCTGCTCAACATCCTCGGGGGCCTCGACGTGCCGTCCGAGGGCAGGGTGTTCTACGGCGACTGGGAGCTGACCGAGGCCGATGACGCGGAGTTGACGAAGTACCGACGAGACAACGTCGGCTTCGTTTTTCAATTCTACAACCTCATCCCCAGCTTGACCGCCCGAGAGAACGTCGAGCTCGTCACGGAGATTTCCCTCGACCCGATGGACCCGGCCGACGCTCTCGACATGGTCGGCCTCGGGGATCGAATCGACCACTTCCCCGCCCAGCTCTCGGGCGGTGAGCAGCAGCGGGTGGCCATTGCTCGGGCGGTGGCCAAGCAACCGTCGGTGCTCATGTGCGACGAGCCCACCGGCGCCCTCGACTACAAGACCGGCCTGCGCGTGCTCGAGGTGATCGACCGCGTCAATCGGGAGCTCGGGACGACGACCGCGGTCATCACCCACAACGTGCCGATCGCGGCGATGGCCGACCGAGTGGTGAGCCTGGCTGACGGCCGGATCGAGTCGGTTCACGAGAACGAAACCAAGATCGCCGTCGGGGACATCCGGTGGTGAACACCCTCGACAAGAAGTTGTTCCGCGATCTGTCGAGGATGGGCGGGCAGGTCGTGACCATCGCCCTGGTGGTCGCCGCCGGCATCGCCGGGTACGTGACCATGCGCGGGACCTACGCGTCGCTCACCTACTCGAAAGATGCGTACTACGAGCGCTACCGGATGGGCGACGTCTTCGCGCACCTCGCACGAGCGCCGAACTCGGTTGCCGACCAACTGCTCGCCGTCGAGGGGGTGGCCACGGTCTACCCGCGAGTCCTCGAGGTCGCCACCATCCCCGTCGAAACCCTGCCCGAACCCGCTTCGGGACATCTGGTTTCGGTGCCGGCCGGGTCGCGCCCGCTCTTGAACGACCTCTACCTCCGGGAGGGCCGTTACCTCGACCCAGGGCGGACCGACGAGGTGCTGGTCCTCGAGTCCTTCGCCACCGAGCACGAGCTCGCGCCGGGGGACCGGCTTCCGGTCGTGATCAACGGCATCCTGCGGCACCTCGTCATCGCCGGCATCGCGATGAGCCCGGAGTACGTCTTCCCGATGCCCGTCGGCGGCATCAGCGCGGACGCCAAGCGCTTCGCCGTGCTCTGGATGAACGAAGACGCGCTCTCGGCGGCCTTCGAGATGGAGGGGGCGTTCGACGACGTCGTCCTGCGGTTGCAGCCCGGCGCGTCCGAGGCGGCGGTCCTCGCCGACGTCGACCGGATCCTCGAGCCCTGGGGTGGTCTCGGTGCGGTGGGCCGGAGCAAGCAGCAGTCGAACATGATCCTCGAAGGCGAGCTGCTCCAGTTGGCCAACTTCGCGACCGTGGTGCCGTTCATCTTCCTCGGTGTGGCCGCGTTCCTGCTCAACGTCGTGCTCTCCCGGATGGTTCACCTCCAGCGACCGCAGATAGCCGCCCTCAAGGCCGTCGGCTATCCCGACCGGGCCATCGGCTTCCACTACATGAAGTTGGTCACGGTGATCGTGGTCATCGGGGCGGTGATCGGTGTCGCCGGGGGCTCGTGGCTGGGC
>JAFDCW010000027.1 GCA_019312705.1 Deltaproteobacteria bacterium | reverse complement strand
GGCACGTCGCATCGACGTCGGGGCGGTGTCATCCTTCTGTCACGGCGCGGCCTCGCGTACTCTTCGCCGACGGTCCGAAGGGCATCGACGTTGAAAGAGCGACCTCCCGCAGTCCTGGTCATCATGGCCGTGGCGGTCACCGCGGCGGCCGCGGGCTTTGTCATGCGTGGGCAGGTCACGGGCCCGGTTGCCGGCGATCGTCTGTCGGCGTCGGCGTCCATCGTCCCCGACGACCCATCGCATGGCCTACCGCCGGCCGCTGTGACCCCTCCCGGCCACCAGACCGAGGTGGCGTTCCCGGCGCACATTCGCTGGATCGCTGCCGGCGGCGGAGGCGACCCGAGCTACAACGAGGTCTCCCTCGAACAAGACCTGGCCCTCGCTCGGGAGGTCTTCGGCTCGGCGGGCGGGGTCCTCTTGCACGCCGGGGGCACCGGGGTCGACGGCGTTCGCATCCGCGATGACCGCCCCAGGCAGTTGGCCGATCCCGCAGGGGGCGATGCTCAGCTCGCACTCCGAGCCCGCTTGGCGGAGCTGCTCGATCCCCGGGACCGCGCCGTTCGCTACCGCCCGTCGGAGCTCGAAGGGGCCGGCCCCGCCACCCGCGAGCTCTTGACCGAGGCCCTCGTCGCCGGGATCAACGAGGCGTCACCGGAGCCGTTGTTGTTCTTCTTCAGCGGTCACGGCGAACAGGGAGACGAGGCTCGGTACAACACCGTGCATACCTGGGGCGGTCGGGGCGTCTCGCCGGCCGACGTCGCGGAGTTGCTCGACGAGGCCCGGCCCACCCGACCCGTCGTCTTCGTCATCGCGGCATGCTTTTCTGGCGGATTCGCCGACATCGCCTCTAGCGGCTTTGACGCCGATGCGGCCGAGGCTCCGGCGGGCCGGTGTGGGGTCTTCGCGAGCACCTGGGACCGCGAGTCCGCGGGCTGTGACCCGGATCCCGACCGGGGTGCCCAGGGGGGCTACAGCATGCACTTTCTCAATGCGCTTCGGGGCCGCGACGCGGCGGGCGCGGCCCTTCCCATAGGCCGGTTGGACTACGACGGCGACGGGCACATCTCGATCCTCGACGCCCATACCCGGGCGCGCATCGCCTCAACCTCCATCGACGTGCCGACGACCACCTCCGAGGCCTGGCTGCGCCAGGCGTCATCCGACGCGCCCGCGGCGCGGCGCGTCGTGGACCCGACGCTACCAACCCTGCCGACCCTGCCAACCCCGCCGATCCTGCCCGAAGAGCAAGCGGTCATCGTGGCCCTCGGGGCGCGCTTCGGGCTCACCACCCAAGAAGCCGTCGAGGCGCGCCTCGACGTGCTGGAGGGCCGTCTCGACGTCGCCGCCGAGCGCCTCGACCTGCTCGACGAAGACATGAACGACGCGTGGGGCCAAGCCCGCATCGCGCTGCTCGAACGCTGGCCCGCCCTCGACGACCCCTATCACCGCGACTATGCCCCCACTCTCGCGGCCTCGGCGGGGGCGATCGGCCGCTGGTTCGACGAGTCCCCGGAAGCGCGGGCCTGGGCCCACGCCCAGCGCGCCCTCGACGCCGAGGGTGACTATCTCGAACTCGAAGCGCAGCACGCGGCGCTCTTGCGTCTCGACCGGGCGTGGCAGACCGCGGGGCTGGCCGCCCGACTGCGCGGCGAGGGCGGGCATCGCTGGCGCGCTTTCGAAGCGTTGCGCTCCTGTGAGCGATCCCTCCCGCCGACTCCTTGATGTCGGGGCCCTGGGCTTTCGGGACGACGTGTCGCCGCTGCAGCCGACGACGTCAGGACGGGCTCAGGGCGGAGTGAAGTCTTCGAGAGCGGCTTTGAGCTCGGGGATCTCGTCGTCGAACTGAATGGCGCAGTGGCAGCCGAGGGGCCCGTCGGGATCGTTGTGGTTCGGCTCGACCCGGACGATGACGCCTTCGACGTTGATCTCACCGCCGTCGCGACCCGGGAGCCGGAGGGTGATCGCGACCGGCGCGCCGACTGCGATGGCGTTCGGCGTCGCGACAAGCAGCCCTTTTGCGCTCGCGTCGTGGCTCACGGCGATCTGGCGTTCCCGGCCTTCGCTCACGATGTGCATGGGAAACCACACTTCGTGGCGTTTCATATTTCGTTTGTCGTCGTTCACGGCGAGGAAGCATACAGAGGCGCCTCACCGTGGGACAAGAGGGTCTCTGCTCAATTCGTGTTCCGGCCGAGTCCTGCCCATCAATTGGGACAGGCCTGGGGAGCAGCCGCGCCGAGCTCAAGGCGCGGTGGATGAATGCTTAGACTTGGCGCGGTCCTGCATCGCCTCGAAGGAGTCCGCCGGGTACCGGGTACCGTCGTTCGAGTTGATCAGCACCAACTGCGCTCGGCCCGCGTAGTCCCGGGCGAAGGCGACGAGGCGGTCTTCGCACGCGATGGCGTAGGGGCAGTGATTGCAGGTGAAGATGACGACCAGGACCTCGGCCTCGAACGAGTCGAGGTCTCGAACTACGCCGTCTACGCCGGGCAGGGAGAAGGCCGGGGCCGGCGTCCCGAGGGGCATTCCGTTGGATTGAATGAGGGCCATGGGAGCTTCTCTAGGACGTCGGGCCCCCCGTGTAAATCGCGGCTGGCTGAGCTCGCTGCTCTCGGATCAGTAGCCGCACTCCGCCGCGCGGATCAGGTTGTCGTATCGCATGCCGATCTGGCCGCCCACGAAGGCCCACCCAGAGGTGCCCCCGCCGAGGCCGATGCGGGTCATGGGGCCCATCGTCAGGCCGAAGCCGCAGCCGAAGGCATTTGGGAATTGTCCGCCGACGAGGATGTCGAGGATAGGCCCCGAGTCGAGGCCCCGGGGCTGAGGTCCGAGCACGGCGGAGTAGCCCGCGAGCACCTCGGCGAAGATCGGAAACCAACGCGGGGAGCGCAGCCCACCGAGCAGTGAGTAGACGACGCTCGGGTCCGCCTCGGGCTGGGCCAGGATCATCGCGTCGGCGACGAGCTCGAGGACGAGCCACTCGCCGAAGGGGAACCCGAGGCCCAGCTGAGCGAGTCCTCCGGCCCCCCCTTGGTCCCCGAGGGTGGCCCCGGCTGCACCCGAGGCCGACAGAACGTATTCGACCTTCGGCCGCGTGCGCCGCGGCGGTGCCCCCTCGGGCAGCCGCGACAGGACCTCGAAGCCCGCATAGGTCGACACCAACAAAGCCCGATAGTCCGAGGCCGCGCCCAGACCCTGCTGGTATCGCAGCGCGATGCCGAGCTCGATGGCGGTGCCATGGGCCGGACGGGGGGAGCCTCGACCTCGAAGGAGGGTGCCCGCCTGGCGTTCGAGGGAGACTTCGATCATCGGTCCGCTGGCGCCGACCCCGTCGACGATGAGCAAGGCCCCTGCGTCGAGGCCGAGGCGGAAAGCCTCGTGTCGCGCAGGCTCGGTGAAGAGCGTGAACCGGGGCCCGGCGGTGACGACGACAGCCACGAGGCCGCCGGTGCTCGTCCCGTCGCCCGCCATGCCGCGGTGCGCTCCGCGTACGCCTACGCCAAACCAGGACGCGAGGGCGAGGTCTGCATAGAGCCCGATGCCGCTCGTTGCCCCGCTGACCGGCGCCGCGTGCGTGGCCCACCCGAGCTGAAGTTCGACCCCGAATCGGATCGGCGGCGCCGCTGGGGGCCGCGCCCGGCAAGGCGGCGATGGGTCTCCCGAGAACGCCGAGTCTCCATGACCCGCAGCGCACTGCGCGCGGGCATGCGCCGCGGGCCACGCCAGCCCCGGCGCTGACATCGCGAGCAGCACGAAGAGAGCCCGGCCCATGACTCAGCGGAGTTCGAGGTTTTCGATGGCTCGTTCGACGCGGGCCTCGGCTGCGTCGAACTGTTCGGTGCGACCCCCCGCTTCGACTATGTGCAGGTGCCCTTCGGTGACGAAGATCGAGATCCAGTACTTGAAGGGCGTACCGTTCTGGTCGCGACCGAAACGCAGCTGGGTGCCGGTCTGGCCGCTGGCCGCGCTGATCTCCTTCGTATCGAGGAGCGCGTAACCGCCGTTCATCCGGACCCGGCTCTCGATGGCCTCGACCCAGAACGCGAGGTCGCCCTCTGGGTCGTGTTCGATGGCGCGGACCGAGATGACGACGCCGTCGGCGCTGGTGAAGCGCGCGTCGTAGTTCGAGTTGTCCTCGTCGAGCTCGACGAACCCGTCGGGAGCCGTCATCGCGAAGCTGCTCCCGCATCCGTTGACGGAGAGAGCCAGGGAAAGGGCCAGGCTGAGGGTGAGGCCCAGAGAAAAGACCGCGTGTTTCATCGGAGCCTCATCAGGTTCGACAGGCCCAGCTCTTCGAGCCAGGGGAAGGGCAAAGAGAACCCATCAGGGCCCGTCGGTTCGGTGGAGAGCGGTTGAAAGACGATGGTGATGGTCGAGAAGCTGATCTGGTCGGCGAGATGGCGCTGCCGTCCTTTGAATCGCTCGATGATGTCTGTCAGCCGTTGAAGCTCGCGCTCGATGGCGAGGGCATCCTCGACTGCGTCGGCGCGCTCCAGCAATTGTTCGAGGCGGTCGCGCATCACCTCGGCGTTTCGGAGCCGAATGACGATGTCTCGAAACTCCTCGCCGACGTCTTGGACGTTTACCTCGCGGTGCAATACGTCACCGGCGCTTTCCACGCGATCGACGGCTTGCTGAAAACGCGCCGCCGGGATGCGGAGCACGAGCTCGACGTCCGTGCGGCGAGAGAGGAAAGCCCCGAGTTCGGCGAATTGCTCGAGGATGGCGTCTTGGGTTTGGGTGACCTCGTAGACCCCGAGGTGGAAGCGCGCGGTGTAGATCAAGAGAGGTCTGCTCAGATCGACGCCGTCGGCGGCTTCCTGGTTCGGGGCGACCTGCCCTTCTTGGGGGGCGGCTTGTTGGGGCGCGGGGGTGTTTTGGGCGACCCGTGCCCGCGGCTCCACGAGCACATCGTTTTGGAGGACGGCCCCGTCGATCTCGGCGGATTCGAAGTTGTACTCGCCGCCCCACCCGTCGCCCCCAATGCCAGCGGTTTGCACTGACTCGGCGCTGGGCGCGTCGGCCCCGTAGTCGCCGGAAGAGGGCGGCGCCGCCGGCATCGCTCCGCCGTAAGATCGGTCATCCGATGCCCCGCCCGATTCTTCGTACGCGTAGCTACTGCCGCCACACCCGAGGGCGACCCACCCCAAAACCACGATACTCAATCGCTTCATACGCCCCTCCGACGTTCTTGCCCGCGTAACGGTCTAGACCGTTCTGCGAGGAGCATACGACGTACTCCCGGGATTGGTGATTGCCCACGGGCAAGTGAAGACGATCGGTGTTTTGGCACTCACGCCGCCGCGTCTTAAGGTCCTCCCATGCACGAAGATCGACCCGAGGGAAATGCGTTTTCCGCCGAACGGTACGCGAAGCTCGCTGGCTTCGACTCGGACTGGCGAGACGGTTGGTGGAGTGAAGACTTTCTCGGGCTGCTCGCCTCTCGATGGCGCCTCGACCGGGTCGCGCGTCTGCTCGATGTAGGCTCGGGGGGAGGGCACTGGGGCCAGCGCCTCGCGAGATGGTTGCCCGACGGGTCCGAATTGGTCGGGGTGGACCGGGAGCCGGGCTTCCTCGAGGGGGCCGCGGCCCGGGCGAAGGAGCGCGGTCTTTCGCGGGTGACCTACGTTCGAGGCGACGCGGAGTCCCTGCCCTTCGAGGATGCCGTCTTCGGCGCCGTCACCTGCCAGACCGTGCTCATGCACGTGGCGAATCCGGCGGCGGCCCTCGCCGAGATGCGCCGGGTTCTGAAACCCGGGGGGCTCGTGGTCGTCTCCGAGCCCGACAACATGGCCAACGCCATGGTCGAGATGTCGGCTACTCCCCGCCCCGATTGGAAGACCGCGTCGGCGCTTCTGGGTTTCCAGCACGTGGTCGAGGTCGGCAAGCAGGCCCAGGGCCAAGGAGACAGCTCCATCGGGGCCCGCATGGCCGGCCTCGTCGCCGAGGCGGGTTTCGAGCAGGTGACCGCCTGCACCAACGAGCGGTGTCCGGCTCTGCACCCGCCCTACGCCACTCGGGCCCAACAGGTCGACCTCGCCCAGGAGATCGAGTGGGCCGAAAGCGACGTCTGGCCTGCCGCCGGCCACCGCGATGACGCCCACCGGCTCTTCCTCGCCGGGGGCGGCGCGGCCGAGGATTTCGATGGCCTGTGGGAGCTCCAGATGACGCGCCAGCGCACGGTCCGCGGGGCGATGAAAGCCGGCACCTACAGCGCCGGACGAGGCTTCGTGCAGTACGTCGTCTGGGGCCGGCGCCGACCCTGAACCTAGAAAAAGAGCTTCGCCGCGCTGCATGAGGGCGCTGCTCTCGGTATTGTGCGGCGATGCAATCGACCAAGAGAGTTCGAAGCGGTGCGGAGGCGAGTTCCTCGCACCGGCCAGACGAGGCGGCGTCGAGCGGCGAGGTGGACTATCTCGAGGTTGCCGGACACGCGCACTTCTCCGTCTCGGCGGACGCCGTGTGCCTCACGGTGCGCGTCGAATCGGGGAAGCTCGTGGCCGATGCATCGGCCCTCGAGGCGGTGGATGAGCTCGCGTCGCTTCGAGACCGCCTTCGCGAGTCGGGCGCGAGCGGCTTCGCGATCGACGAGTTCGAGGGTCGCGGAAAGAGCGGGCTCCTCAGCAGCGGTACCGACGCCCGCTATCGGGTTCGCATCGAATGCCCGATGGAATCCCTGTCCGCGGTTCTCCTGGGGATCGCCAAGGAGAAGAATGCAACCCTGACCGGCGCCACTTGGAGCTTCCCGGACGATGTTGACCGGCTCCGGGAGGCGACGGCCGACGCCGCCCGAGATGCGCGCGGTGACGCCGCCGGGTTGGCCGCTGCCCTCGGCGTCGAACTCGCAGTACCGCACCGGGTGTTGCACCACAATTGGGCCGACGACTCCTCGGAAGGCCCGGTCCTCCGCGGCAGCAAGACCGCGAGCCTCGAAGACCAGTACGTCCGCCTCGCGGCGGAGCGCACGATTCGCACGAAGGTCGTCCTGCGCTACCGAATGAAGTGAAGGGGTGACCGCCCGCGCTCAGAGTTCGCCTTCCTTCAGCATCGTGACGACCAACTCGATGCCGTCATTCACCGCTTGGGCGACGACCTGTTCCGGGCCCTCGGCCGGCCCCGTCACGCGGAACGACACGCCATGGGCGGCGGCGTTCATGGCGAGTTCGATGCCGAACGCCATGCTCTCTTCAGGCCCGTTTCGGGGGGGACGCACCAGCAGCATCGCCTCCCGGCTGCCCTCTCGGAGGTGGTTCGCGACGACGCCGAGGGCCACCGGATCTAGGCGGCGAGCGGGCAGCGCGCAGGTGCAGAGGCCTTCGCGACTCAGAGCCTCCAACATGATCTCCCCCAGCGCAGGCGCCCCGCGCGCCAGGACCCCCGTGGGCTGGGCCGGGCCCTCTACCGAAGCGGCGATGCGCGACCCGAGGTGGAAGCCCCAGGCGTCTGGTCGCTCGGCCGAAAAGGGCCCCATGACAACGCAGATCTCAGGTCGCGCCTCCTCTGAGGCGCGAGCCTCGGTGAGCTCGGGTGGCGGTTCGACTGGTATCAGCACGGGGTACTCCCGCACACGAACTAGGCACGCCGCGACAAAAGTCAAACTACGGAGTCCACCCGCGCCGCCGAGCCATACCCGCCTCGCCGGCGCGGCCGCCGCCCTACGCCTTGGTCTCGAGCTTCAGCGCATCGAGTTGCGCCTTGTCGACGCGACCCGGGGCACCGGTCATCAAGTCGTTGGCGCGCTGGGTCTTCGGGAAGGCGACGACGTCGCGGATCGACTCGGACTCGGCGGCCAAGAGCGCGATGCGGTCCATGCCGAAGGCGATGCCGCCGTGGGGCGGGGCGCCGTACTTGAGGGCGTCGAGGAGGAAGCCAAACTTGTCCTGGGCCTCTTCGTCCGAGAGGCCGATGGTGCGGAAGACCTGCTCCTGGACCTCGGGGTTGTGCAGGCGGATGGAGCCGCCGGCGATCTCGAAGCCATTGAGGACGAGGTCGTAGCGGTAGCACTGGACCAGCCCCGGGTCCTTGCCGAGCAGCTCGACGTGCTCGTCGTGGGGGCGGGTGAAGACGTGGTGCGCCGCGGCCCAGCCGCCGTCGTCCTCCTCCTCGAAGAGGGGCGGGTCGACGATCCAGCTGAAGTTCCACTCCCCGCCGCTGCCGGACTCGGGGATGAGCTTCATGCGCTTGGCGACCTGAACGCGGATGCTCGCCATGATGGCGTGCACCTGAGAGGTCTTGCCGAACTGGAAGAGGATGAGGTCCCCCTCCTTCGCGTCCGTCGCCTCGTTGATCGCCTTGCGCGCATCGTCGGTGATGCTCTTGGCGAGGGCTGACTGGGTCCATGCGCCGTCGGGGCCGACCTTGGCCCGGGCGAGGCCCTTGGCGCCCATCTGCTTGACCGTCTTCTCGAGGTTGTCGCCGTCCTTGCGGCTGTAGCCAGCCGAGGCGGGCACCACCATGGCCTTGATGATCTCTTCCGGCAGACCGCGGCGATACTCCCCGGCCGCGAATTTTTCGGCGATCGGCGCCCAGAAGGGGATGCCCGCGCCCTCATGCTCGATCACCAATTCGGTGAGGTCCGTATGCTCGAGGCCGAAGCGAAGGTCCGGCTTGTCGCTGCCGAAGCGGTCCATCGCCTCGGCGAACTTCAGGCGCGGGAAGGCCTTGTCCGGATAGCGCTCGGTGAGCTCGTGGCCGAGGACCTTGCCCCAGAGCTCGAAGACCAGGCCCTCGAGCACGGTGAAGAGGTCGTCCTGGTTGATGAAGCTCATCTCGATGTCGATCTGCGTGAACTCGAGCTGGCGGTCGAGGCGCAGGTCTTCGTCGCGGAAGCAGCGGACGATCTGGAAGTAGCGATCGTAGCCGGCGCACATCAGCAACTGCTTGTAGAGCTGCGGGCTCTCGGCGAGGGCGTAGAAGTTGCCCGGGTTCACCCGTGACGGGACGAGGAAGTTGCGCGCGCCGCCGGGCGTGTACTTGACCATGAACGGCGTCTCGATCTCGAGGAAGCCGCGGTCCGCGAAGTAGCGCCGGGTGGTCTGGTTGAGGTGGTGCCTCGTAATCATGTTCTTCTGCATCTCCGGGCGACGCAGGTCGAGGTAGCGGTGCTCGAGGCGCTTCTCCTCGTTGGTGTCGATGCCGTCGGCGATCTCGAAGGGCGGCGTGGCGCTCTTGTTGAAGACGCCGATCTCCTCGACCATCACTTCGATGGCGCCGGTCGCGAGCTCCGTGTTGCGCTGGGACTTTTCTTGGCCGTCCTTGGTCTTGTGCGTGCCGCGGTCCCGAACCTCGCCGCGGATGCCGATCACCCACTCCGGACGCAGCTCGTTGGCGAGGGCGTAGACCTCCGAGTCGGGGTCGAAGACCAGCTGGGTGACGCCCTCGCGGTCGCGGATGTCGGCGAAGACGAAGCCGCCCATGTCCCGGCGGCGCTGGACCCAACCGAAGAGCACGACCTCCTGGTCGATGTGTTCTTCGCGGAGGGCACCGCAAGTATGAGTTCGCTTGAGCTCGTCGATGAAGCGCGCCACGTCAGTTCTCCTTCGGGGACGGGCAAGGTAGACGACCCCCCGCGGCGGTCAAGGACAACGACTCCGGCGTGGGCCCGTTCCCGACTCGATGTGCTCTAGGCGATGCCGGTGAGTTCGCGGCTGACGTCCCAGAGACGGTCGACGACGGCGTCATCGTGGGCGATGGGGTTCGGTGAGCGCAGCGGCCAGCCGCCGGGCTTGGCGGCCTTGTCGCGGTAGAGGCCGACCTGGCTGTAGTACTCGCCGTTGTGCTCAGGGATGCTGTCGTCGAGCAGCGCGTGCAGTGACGTTTGGGCGCCCTGCCAGGGCTCGATCATACCCATCAGCTTGAAGACGGGTCGGGCCAGGGTGTTCTGCAGCCAGACGGGCATCGTGTGTTTGCTGAGGTTCGTGCGGACCCAGCCCGGGTGGATGCTGACGGCCGTGACGCCGGTACCCTCGAGGTGCTTCGCGAGGGCCTTGGCGTGCAGCACGTTCGCGAGCTTCGACTGCGCGTAGGCTTCCCATCCGTCGTAGGCACGCTCTTCGAAGTTGAGATCGTCGAAGTCGATCCGGCCTTCGCGGCCTACCGCCTGGTCGTGGTAGCAGCTCGACAGGCAGACGATGCGCGACGGGGCGCTCTTCTTCAGCACGTCGAGGAGCAGGTCGGTCAGGAGGAAATGGCCGAAGTGGTTGATGCCGAGCTGCGTCTCGAATCCGTTGACGGTCTTACCCTGGGGTGTGTTCATGACGCCGGCGTTGTTGACCAGGCCGTCGAGGCGGTCGTGGGCCTCGAGGAAGTTCTTTGCGAACTCGCGCACTGAGGAAAGGTCGCCGAGGTCGAGACGGATGGTCGAGAGCTTGGCTTCGGGCAGCCGGCTGCGGACGTCGGTGATGGCGGCGTCGGCCTGATCGGGGCGCCGGCAGGCGAGCACGACTTGGGCGCCTTGTTTGGTGAGCTGTTCGGCGGTGATGAGGCCGATGCCGCTGTTGGCGCCGGTGACGATGTAGACCTTCCCGGACAGGTCCTTGTCGAAGAGGGCGAGGTCACAAATGCGGGTCTTGGCCACTGGGGTTCTCCTCTTGGCGGGCTCTTGCGGACTTTTGGGGGGGGCTCGTCGCGATCTCGTCGAGGCGCGCGCCCAAACCATGGGGCCGATCGCGCGGAACGCCAGGGGGGGTATGGATTCTCAGGGGCCGAGCGTCGAGCCAAGAACCCTCTGGCCGGGGGTCCTCGCGATCTTGGGCGGGATCCTGGGCATTTTGGCCCGCCCCCGCGAGACCCCATACGCAATCCGCCGTGATAGCCTCCGGCGATTCATCATGAGCAATACCGCGCTACATCTTCAGCTATTCGCCATCGCGATGTCCCTCACGACCGCCTGCGGAGCGAGCCCGTCGGCCGCGCCCGCGTCCACGACGGGGACCGACCCCGCCGCTGCTGCGGGAACGACGCCCCCCGAGGAGGGTGGTGGCGATCCGGCCAGGGATGGCGAGTTCCAGATGCAGAACTCGGAGACCGCGGGCCAGGCCCACGGTGAGCGCCCATCGGAGATCGAAGCGACGGCAACCCACGCGGCCATGCGGCTCTTCGTCGTCAATGCGGACTCGGGACCGATCCCCGGCATCGTGATCAAGATGACGGCACCGGACGGCACGGCCTATTTCACGGGGGAGACCGACTCGCTCGGCTACGGCGAGGTCCTCGTGCCGGTCGGCCAGAGGTACGAGATGGTGTACCTGGCCCTCGGACGCCAGAACACCTCCGCGAACGTCGACGTGCCCACGGGGCCGAATCAGGACATCCGCCTGACCATGCGCTATCGACGGTGGCGCCCGACCCCCGTCGCGGCGCTTCCGGAGCAGGCCGAGGAGGAACCGCAGGGGCTCGTTCTCGAGGGCATCCTCTTCAATACCGGCCACGCCACCATCCAAGAGCAGTCATTCCCCCGTCTCGACCGGGTCGTCGAATACCTGACCCACCGGCTGAGCGCTGGCATCCGCATCTCTGGCCACACCGACAACGTCGGCAACCCTCGGGGAAACCAGAGGCTCTCGGAGGCCCGTGCTGAGGCCGTCCGCGCGTACCTCATCTCCCACGGCATCGACGCCGGTCGCGTCGAGGCCGTCGGCTACGGAGACCAGCGCCCGGTCGCCTCCAATGACACCGAAGACGGCCGGCGGCGAAACCGACGCATCGAGGCCGTCGAGATCTAGGCGGAGGCGGTGGGGTGACCCGTGTCAACCGCGCGCCCCTTCGCTCGTTCAAGACTGCTGCCGCCATGCCGGCCCTCACCGCTTCAGAGCTCTCGGCGATCCAGCCCGTACCGCGGCGCCCCGAGAGCGAGTACCTGGACCCTCTGGATACGATCTGGATCCACGCCATCGAAGAGATGGGGCTCCGCGTCGTACTCGCCCATGGGGTCTACGCCGACTATGACGGCCAAGGCACCCTCGCCATCGGAACACCGAGAAACCTCGACGCGGACGATTGCGTCGCCCAGATCGTCTTTCACGAGATTTGTCACTGGCTCGTCGAAGGCGAAGAGAGCGTCAATCAGGTCAACTGGGGCGTGATCAATACGACGCTCCGTGACCTCGGGCGTGAGTATGCGAGCCTGCGCGTCCAGGCGGCCCTCGCGGAGCCCCATGGCCTCCGGCGCTTCCTGGCTAATACGACCGACCACCGGGCGTACTACGATGCCTTGCCGGACGACCCTTTCGCCCTGAGCGACGACGGCACCGCCGAGTTGGCTGAGATCGCAATGGCTCGGGCCACCAAAGCGCCCTGGGCCCCCGCGCTCCAACATGCCCTCGCGGCCACGCAGACTATCGTCGCCGCCGCCGCTCCGAGCGCCCGGCCGCCGTCGTCGTACTGCCTCTACGAACCCCCGCCGGAGCACCCGTCTTTGGGGAGTTGAGGTCGAGTGGCGGCCTGATCGGCCGCTGCCTCAGCCCCGTCCCCGTCCGTCCGGGTCCCCCCGGCGCAGGGCGGCGGCGAGGTCGGTGCCCCCTTCGGCCATGACCTTCGCGGTCTGGCCGGCGAGGAACTGGAGCTGGTCGATGAAGCGGTGATCGTGCTCTGCGGTCTCGAGGTGCGCGATTTCGTGCAGGACCAGGCCTAGGGTCCGGGCGTCGAGGATGTCGTCGAAGCGCAAGCTGGCCCGGGTATTGAAGCGGATCTCCTTCGTATCGAGATCCGTCACCGCGTCTTCGAGGAGCCCAGCGTCGTTGGGGTCCCGGGCAAAGAAGCCGACCCGAATCACCCGCCCTGCGACGCGCCGGGCCAGCCACCGGACGGCGGCGGCGAAGGCGAGCTGCTCTTCATCGGGCTCGACGTCTTCGCCTTCGAACTCCGCGGACCGGCGGCGCACGTAGTCGTCGGAGGTCTCGAGGACCCGCCCGAGGGCGAGGTAGGCGCCGTGGCTGATGACCGAGGCCTCGATGACGTGGGCGCCTATCTGCTGAGCCCGGTCGTTCGCTCGGCTAGTGCCGCCGAGGACCGCGCCCCGGGGAAAGACCTTCGAGACGTAGGCCTCGAGGAGCGACGTCTTGACCGGCCAGCGGCTGATGACGTCCTGCACCCAGTCGCCGCGCAGGTCTCGCTTGTAGAGGTACCGGGAGATCATCGCCTCGAGGAGCGTCGCCTCGAGGGCGAGCTTGAAGCGCGAGGGCACGCCGTCGCGGCCTTCGAGGAGGGGGATGCGCTGGGCCACGTCGACGTGCCAGGGCACGAGCCAGGTCTCGACCGGGAGCCCCATCTCGTAGACCTGCGGGGTCTCGCCCTCCCGCGGCATGTAGACCGAGACCGCGGTGCTGCGCAGCTCGGCCCGTTCGACGCGCTCGCTCACGACGACGGTCTCGAGCTCCTGGGAGGGCAGCTCGAGGACCAGTTCGGGCCGGCTCACGACCTGACCGTCCACGCGTAGCATCACGTCCCGAGGCGGGATGCACGCCCGGAGTAGGGCCCGGGCGCTGTCCAACTCTTCGGGGCGGAACTCCCGGCGGAGCACCAGCCGGGTGCCCCTCTTTCGTCGATTGCGCAGGGTCCGGCGCCCGGCGTCGGTGAGTTCGATGGTCGTGCCGACGGTCTCGACAGTGGCGGCCTCCATCGACGCGATGAGCTCCTTGAGGCCTCGCCCCATCCGTCCCCGGCGGGTGGGGTCCTGGCGCTTTTCCGACAAGAAGACGGTGTAGACGAGGC
>JAFDCW010000464.1 GCA_019312705.1 Deltaproteobacteria bacterium | reverse complement strand
TGCAGCCGTCGGTGCAGGTTGGCCGCATCGCCTCGGGGATGGTGGACCCGACCGAGCACGGGCAGGGAGCGACCCCGACTCCATCCGTGAAGCAAGCCCGCAGAGGTGGCGAGACGCCGACATTGCCCAGATTGTCGACCGCCCGCGCGGCGACACATGCCGATCCCTCGGTAATGCTCGCCTGGAAGTCCCACGCGTCGCCGACGCAGGTGGAAGCCGTAACGGGAGCCTTGCCGAAGATCGTGGCCACGGTCGAATCCATGTCCCACCCAATCACCCGGCTCAGCGGCGTCGTCACGCAGAGCGGCGCCGGTGCCGATACGTCCGTCCCTTCCGTACAGGTAGTGAACGGACTCGGCGCGGCGCTGAAATCGAGCCCTTCGTCGAAGAATGCCGTGCCCGCGGGCGCGATCGGCAGCAGCTCGAGGACGACGGCCGTATCGGGGCCGCCTGCTCCCGGGAGGACGGCGGGGTTGATGTCGTCGCAGACGCCGTCGCCATCGAGGTCCACGAGCAGCGGCACGCTCGTATTGTCTAGGATGTACACATCGACGGTCATGGGATCGAGGCCGGCGAGGAAAACAGCCGTACCCGTACCGCCAAAGGAGGTATTGGCATTGTCACCGACACGAACGCGGAATTCTGCCGCGGTGCCGAGTACCTCACCGTCGTTTGCCGAATCTGACCCGACAGGGTCGAACAACGTCGAGCATATATGGCTGCCGGCCGTGGGTGGGGCGACGTTGCGGCCCTCACGGATGAGCGGAGGATCGAGCTCTACATACGGCGGAGTGCTGTCGAGCTTGACGTTGCGCGACGCCGCACTGCCATTGCCGACGATGTCCGAAGCGACGACGTTGAGAGTCAGCTCGACGACGGTGCGGCCGAAGCCGCTTGCATCGAACGTTCGAGTATACCCGGTATCTCCCACCGGGGTCATCATCAGGTCCATGCTCCCAACCCGCAGAAAGACCGTCGCAGGATCCACTCCCGCCGTGTCGATGATGTCGGCGATCACCGTCACCGGTCCGCCTACGAGCACGCCGTCGCCTGGGCTCGTGATCGTGATCGAGGGTCCCAGCGCGTCGACGGTGAAATTCTGCATCACGGTGCTCTCCACAGGGTCGGGCGTGCGCCCATTCCACGCGCGGATGCTGAAGATGCGCGCCCCATCGAGGGGGTCGGGAAACACGACTCGGTCGTCGAGGTCGATGTCTACGACGTACTCACCGGGTGCAGTCTCCACCATGCTGCCGATCGTTTGACCCGCTACGAGGAGCTCGTGGCCGACGACGTCGGATTGCGTGTCGGTCGGTCCTGCCATCGTTCCTGTGATCCGGTAGATGATCTCGAGCCGTGAAGCGTGGAACGAGCCATCCATTGGGGTCATGATCTCGATCGTCGGGCCACGGTCGAGGAAGGTCGAGACCTCGGCACTTCCGCAGTTGGGAACCATCTCGCGATCGAGCGCTTCGCAGCGCACGGTGATCGGGCCGCTCTCCAATGTGGTCAGATCCACCACAGCCTCATAGGTCTCGGTGTCGACTGGAGTGACCGGCGGGTCCGCCAGGAGCACACCACGGGGATCGAGGATCAAGATCCGTAACGAGTCGGGGTCCACAGTCTGGCCCGGCGCGGTCGATGGGGTTGCACGACAGCTGACCGTGAGGCTCGAAGAGACGATCTCGTCGACGTTCGGATCGGCGGCCGCCGCGGGGCTGAGGACCTCCACGGTCGGACCCACCGAGCTCTCGACGCAAAGGTCCGCCCCACCATCCGGAGACCTGCTGTCTGTAGGGGCGTCGGTACTGGCGTCTGTCGAGCCGTCGCCGGCGTCCAGTTCAGGAGGAGGCGGCGGCCGTGTTTCCTCGCAAGCGCCCGCGAGCACTGCAAGCACCGCCAGAAGACACGTGGAGATTGAGCGCCGCCAGATCATGTAAATACCCCTGGAAAGTCCCCTCCGAGGCCGAGCGAGGTCAGGGGCGCCGGCAACGAAGCAGAACGCGCGACTCTACCTCGGTTCCGAGCCTGAAGGGAAAAGCACTCAGACGAAGACGATCTGTCCGCCGTCGGCCAACTCGAAGAAGTCGGTCGCGGTGATGACCGAGTCGACCTCGGGCAACAGGTCGTCGTCGCCGCGGTCGAACATGCGCATGGCGAGCTCGCAGCCGTAGAGCTTGCAGCCCGAGGCGGCGAGCATCTCGATCATCTCCCGGGGGGGAGGCAGGTCGAGCTCACTCATCTTCTTCTTCATCATGCTGGTCGCCATCAACTCCATGCCAGGGAGGCCCATCATGAAGGGCGGCATGGGCGTCGACGGGTTGCCGACCATGTTGACCCAGAGTTTGTCGACCTTGTCCTTCGAGACCACGTCGAGGCCGTAGAAGGTGAAGAAGATGCTCACCTCCATGCCGGTCATGCGGGCCGCGTTGGCCATGATGAGCACTGGGTAGCACTCGTCGAGGCCGCTTTTGGCACAGACCAGGGCGAGCTTGTTGGTGCGCATCACGCCGGCCGGGGGCCCGGCGTCGGCGGCTGCGGTTTCGTTCGAGGCCCCTTGGGCAAATGGCAGACTCATCGTGCTTCTCCTTACTCAAACGCAGCCGACGGGCTTGGGCACGCCTGCAATCATCGCGCAGCTCTTCCCCGGGGTTGGCGGGAAGAGCTTGTACATGTTTTGGGTTCCGGCGCCGGAGCCGGTAGCGACCCGGCGCACGTTGGGCGACGCACCGGAGCTGGCGTAGTCATCGCGCACCCACTCGAGAACGTGCATGTGCTCCTCGGTGAGGGTGATGCCCAGGCCGCTCGCGATCTTGCCGGCGAGCTCGGGGGTCCAGGTATTGGGGTCGATGAGGAAGCCGTTGGGGTCGAAGTCGTGGCCTTCCCAGTGGATGACCTCGGCTTCCGGGGCCGCGGGTGCCGCGGCGATTGGGGGGGCCGCAGCCTTGGGGGGCGCTGCGGCCTGGGTCGCCGCCGGGGCCGAGGCCGAGGCCGTCGCTTCGGGGGCCAGTAGAGCCACGGTGGCTTCCTCCTGAGACCCGCCCTGGGTCCGGCCGACGGCGCGCAAGATCTCGAGCATCACGCCGAGGCCGCGCTGGATCTCCTTGTCGCTGGATGCCTTGCGCATCGCACCGAACATGCCGACTGGCTTCACCCCGTCGGCATGGCGGAGCACGTCCGTGGCCTGGTTGGCGAGCTGCAGGACACCGGGCTGGGTGAGGTTGCGGACCGTGCCGAGGATACCGACGATCGCGTCCGCGAGGTGCTGGGCGTCATCTTTGGTGTAGCTATCGAGCACGCGCCCGGCGGCGTCCTGCGTCACGGCGAGCATGTCGAAGACGCCGCGCTCTTCCAAGGCGCTGAGGCGGGTGGTCGCGCTGCTCATGACCAACCGCGCGATGGGGGTCATCTCTTCGACGAGCTCTTCGGTGAAGCGTTGGCGCTCAGCGACGACTTCGAGCTGTTGGCTGATGGCGTCGAGGCGGGCGAGAATCTTTTCGTTTTCGGTGGCCATTGCTCAGCCCCGCTTTCCGGCCATGAGCATCCGGTGGTCGAGGGGCAGCTCTCCGCCTTTGACCAGGATGTTCCAGTAGACCCACTTGAAGCCCAGCTTGCCCCAGTGATTGATTTCGCTCTCTTCGAGCAGCGAGAAGGGGCCGATCCCGGGGAGCGGGAATCGTCCCGGGAGGGGTTCGGTCTCGTAGTTGAAATCGATGAGCATGGCCTTGCCGTTGCCAGTCTCGATGAAGCAGTTGGCGTGCCCATCGAAGCCCGGCTCGAGGGGCCGCTGACCGATGTAGCGCAGGAGGTTGTCCGCGAGAACGTCCCCTTCGAAGTGCGCGACGGCGCCGGCCTTGCTGGCGGGCACGTCGGTCGCGTCGCCGATGACGAAGATGTTCTCGTGGGCCTTGCTCTGGAGCGTGTGTTTGTCCGTCGGCACGAAACCGATGTCGTCTCCAAGCTCGGACCGGAGGATCGCCTCCGAGCCGCCGTGCAGCGGAATGGTCACCAGCAGGTCGAAAGGCAGGTCCTGTCCGTCGTAGCTGGTGATGCGCTTTTCATCCTCGTCGACTGCGCTCGCCGCGAAGTTGGTCACGACGTTGATACCGCGGTCTTGCATCATCGAGCCGAAAGCGGCGGAGGCCTTCGGTTTGGTGAAGGCGCCGTCGAGGGGGGTCGCGTAGACCATCTCGACCTTGTCGCGCATACCGCGCTCCCGGAAGTAGGCATCGGCGAGGAAGGCGAACTCGAGGGGGGCCACCGGGCACTTGATCGGCATTTCGACCGTGTCGATGACGACCCGCCCACCTTCGAAGGCGTCGAGGCGCTTCGCGAGGTTGCGCGCGCCCTCGAGGCTGTAGAAGTCGAAAATGTCCTTCTGCCAGTGGCGCCCCGTGAGGCCTGGGGTCTGTTCAGGCCGGATGTGGGAGCCGGTGGCGATGATCAGGATGTCGTAGTCGACACGCCGGCCGCTCTTCAGCGCGACGACATTTTGCGCGGGGTCGACCCGGTCGATGTCGTCGAGCACGTACTCGCACGCCGGGTCGAGGAGCGAGCCGCGGGGCTTGATGATTTCCTCTTCGCGATACCCGTGGAAGGGCAAGAAGAGCAATCCCGGCTGGTAGACGTGCACGTCATCACGGTCGATGACGGTGATCTTCCACCCGTTCTCGGGGAGAGCGCCAACCATCCGATTGGCCATCATGGTGC
>JAFDCW010000463.1 GCA_019312705.1 Deltaproteobacteria bacterium | reverse complement strand
CTCCGTCGTGATCATCAACTGGCCCCCGGGAATGCCGCCCAGGAGCAGGCCTTCGATGCACAGAGGCTCGAGGTTCGCGCGAGCGGCGTAGATTGCCGCGGTGAGTCCGGCAGGCCCGGATCCGATGATGAGCACCTTCTCAGTCATGATGGGAGACTCATACAGCCCCCGAGGACTCGCTGCAACGGGGCCAGATTCCCTGGAAAAGTACTAATTAATGGGGGGTGCCTTGTTTCCACTTGGTGCCAGTAGACATAATGCATACTGGTCAATCCGGTGGTCCCGTCCCATGAAGGTTCTCTGCCTTCGCGAGCGGTATCATTTGATCGTAAAAACTGGGGGGGAACGGTTGCCATTTCAAGTCATGGACATTGCGGAGGGGCTCCTTCATTTGGATCCCGTCCGTATTTATCCGCATCGGGGCGCTAGTCTCGTTGCGAAGCTCGCCGACGCTGTCGGGTTCGAGCTGAAGCTCGTCGACAGCGACGACGTCATCTACAGCACACCGCGGGCTCCGGGGGGGGCAGACACGGTGGACCTACCGCTCCGCAATGGGCGGCAGACGATAGGAACGCTCACGCTTCATCTTCGTGAAGGCGTGGACAAGATAGGGCAGCAAGAGCTGCGCGTCGTCCGTTGGGGCGCGCGGGTCTTGGCTCGTGGCATCGCGTATTCGCGGCGCCTCGCGTCCGAGGGCGGCCGACGCAGTGGCGAGGACCTTCAAGCGGCCCTCGCCCGCGCACCACTCACTCCTCGTGAGCGGGACGTGGTCGCGTTGCTCGTCGCGGGTTCATCCACCCGTGAGATCGCGTCGCGGACCGGGCTGACCGTCGCCACCGTGAATACCTACCTGAAGCGCATCTTCTCCAAGCTCGGGGTGCATTCCCGGGTCGAGCTGATCGCGCGCATGGCGGGGACTGACGGTGTCGATCCTGGTGATGTGCGGACCAAGGGTGAGCCCGCCGTCCGCGCTTCCTGAGTTCGGTTCCAAGTGATTTCGAGAGGCGTTCATTCCGAAAAGGGATGGGCGCCTTTCGGGTTTGGCCGTGTTGATGCAGAGTGGCGGCCATCATGGCCGACCAAAATACGCTGACGCACCTCGATGAGGCCGGCAACGCCCGCATGGTGGATGTTGGAGCCAAGGCGGTGACCGAGCGGGTCGCCGTCGCCAGCGCCGCCGTGCGCATGGCGAAGGAGACCCGCGCGGTCCTCCTCGCTGGAGACGCCCCCAAGGGGGACGTCTTGGCCACGGCACGCATCGCGGGCATTCAGGCCGCGAAACGCACCCCGGAGCTCATCCCTCTCTGCCATCACATCGCCCTCACCTCGGTGAAGGTCGACTTCGAGGCGGCTGCGGATGGTGAGCGCATGCTCATCGAAGCCCGGGCGACCGCGCGAGATCGCACCGGCGTCGAGATGGAAGCGATGACCGCCGCATCGGTCGCGGCGCTGACCATCTACGACATGCTCAAGGCGATCGATCGCGCGATGGTGATCGAGAGCGTGCAGCTCGAGAAGAAGAGCGGCGGCAAGAGCGGCGACTTCGTCAGGTAGAAACTGGAGGCGACCCATGGGCGCGCAATGGAAGCAGAAGCACCGCGAGCACGCGGCGGCGGCCAAGGGCCGAATATTCACGAAGCTGGCCAAGGAGATCGCAATCGCGGCGAAGGATGGCGCTGACCCGTCGATGAACGCGCGCCTGCGCATGGCCATCGAGGCAGCGAAGAAGGCGTCCATGACCCGCGAGACTCTCGAACGGGCCATCAAGAAGGGCGCGGGCTTGCGTGACGGAAGTGTCCAGTACGACACCGTCACCTATGAGGGCTTCGCCCCCCATCAGGTGCCGGTCGTGGTCGAGTGCCTCACCGACAACAAGAACCGCACGGCAACCAACGTTCGGGTCATATTCCACAAGGGTAAGGGCCAACTCGCTGCGTCCGGCGCCGTCTCCTGGGACTTCGATCGTCTGGGGTGCGTCGAAGCAATACACGGCGGCGACGTCGACTTCGAAGAGGAAGCCATCGAGGCCGGCGCCCAAGATCTCGAAGCCCAAGACCCCGAAGACGATGATGGGGAAGCCGGCAGCGCCATCTTCTACACCGACCCGACGGATCTCGACGTGGTCCGGACGGCCCTCGAAGGGCGCGCCTGGACGGTGAGCTCCGCCAAGCTGATTTACAAAGCAAAGAACCCACTGACCCTCGACGATGCGGCGGCCGCGCAGGTAGAGGCCTTCCTCGAGGCCCTCGACGACGACGACGACGTGCAGAACCTCTACGTTGGCATGGCTTGAAGACGCACTGAGTAGGGCCGCAGTCTTCGTAGGTCAGTTTTCCGGCGCGCTCTTCTTCTTCCCGCGTCCGAGGATGTTCGTGACCATCTGGAGGTCCTTGCCCGTCGCTTCGCGCAGCAGGACCAGGATTAGGATGAAGGTGAAGAAGCCGCCGGCGAGGGCGACGATGGCCATGATGCGGCTGTCGTGGGGGATGTTCGAGGCGGCGAGCCAGGCGACAGCGCCGGCCATGGCGACGCGCAGCACCGTCAGGGGTGCCAGGAAGGTGCCGAAGCGGCGATACACGAGGTAGCCGGCGCACAAGAGCGCGAGGGCCATGCCGCAGCTCGTTCCCGTCGCGGCGGCGGCGAGGGTGTCCTCGCCGAGGCCGGCGAGCTTCACCAGTACTCGGTTGCCGATGACGACCGCGGTGAGGCCAATCGCCGCGATGGCCGCCGCGGTCCCGGGCCTGCCGGCCCCCGAGAGGGCCGTCGCCGAGACGACGAAGAGCGCAAAGGCGGCGGCGCCGAGGACCAGCACGCTGAGGGCCCCGGCGCCGGCGAGGTACTCGGCGGGGTAGGCGATGAGCATCACGCCGTCGGCGGCGCCGGCCATCGGGGCGGCGATCGACACCAGCACCACGAGGGCAAAACGCAGTGCCCCGCGGATTGTCTCCCGCGCGCGGGCCGAGTCGCCTTCGCTGGTCGCCTTGGAGATCATCGGGAAGATGATGAAGGTCAGGCTGACCATCAGCTGGTAGGGCACGAAAGCGAACTTCTGGGCGGCGCTGTAGTAGCCGACGTTTTCGTTCGCGATGCGAATCGCCTCCTCGGTGGAGACGCCGGTCTCGGCGGCCATGTCGGTCAGGGTGCCCTTCAGGACGAGCACATCGATGAGCAGAATGCCGTTCAGGAAGGCCTGGTAAACCCAGATGGGCCGCATGAACGAGGTCCAGCGCTGGAGCGGGAGCTGTTCTCCGGATTTGCCGACACCCACCACGACCAGCGCCGCGCCGAGGATGAGCACCGCCGCCGAGGCGAAGCCGCCGATGGCTCCGATCACCCCGAGGCCGAGGGCCGCGCCGCCGAGGATGCCCGTGGTGCGCAAGGCCGAGAAGGTCGCGTCGAGGCCGGCTTGGCGCGAGAAGAGGTGGCGGCCGTTGAGGGAGCCGACGAGGGCTGCGTAGCTTGCGTAGGAGAAGACGACGGCGGCGCAGATCCGGAGCAGCGGCGTGACCGCCGGGTCTTTGAGGAAACCTTCGGCGATGTACGGGGCGAGCAAGAGGAGCAGGCCGGCGACGGTGGTCCCGATGACCAGCTGGATCTTGAGCCCTTGGCGCAGGGTCACGGCGGCCCGGTCGTGGTCCTCGCTGACCAGCTTGCTGACGGTCTGGACCGTCGCGGCGATGAGCACGTTGTTGAGGATCGAGACCGTCGACATCGCCGTCGAGTAGAGGCCAAAGGCCTCTGGCGTCCCGAGGAGCCGGGGCAGGACGAAGTAGATCGCGTAGGCCGAGACGATGAACCAGATCTTTGCCCCGGCGATATAGAGCAGGCCCCGTCCGGCGGTTCTGGTTGTCTCGGCTGCGTCGGCCACGGCGGGCCTCGTGCCATCCGAGGCGATCGCGGTCAAGGCCGGCGTTGCATCGGAGGACCTGCTTTCGCGGGCTTTGTCGTGGTTGATCACCGGGTAGGGCCCGGTGTGCCCGGTCCCCGGGCGATGACCGGCATGGGCCCCGCTGCTAGCATCGCGCCATGAATCACGTGACGCGTTTGGTTCTGGTCCTCGCCATGATGCTCGTGGCGTGCAGCGGTGGGGAGCGGGAGGCGGGAGCGGCGACGGGAACGGGAGCGGGAACGGGAGCGGGGACGGGAACGGGAACGGGAGCGGGAGCGGGGACGGGAACGGGAACGGGAACGGGAACGGACCAAGGCCCGGATTGCGCCGCATTGGTGAGGAACGCCCAAGCGGAGCTCGCCGCCCTCAGCCTCTCCGTGGGCCCTTGCGCATCGGATGCGGACTGCATCGTCCGCCAGGCCTCGGACTGCTGCTGCTTGGGTCCGGTCGTGATTCCGCGCGCCAACGAGTACGGCTGGGACCGAGCGGCAGACCTCAGTTGCGACGCGTACTGCGACGACCGGTGTTTGTGCGCGGCCGACTTCCTGCCCGTGCGCGCCGTCTGTGTGGGCGGAAGCTGTCGGGGGGCCCCGCTCTAAGCAGCATCGCCTTGACCGCGATCCACGGTGCCATCCGGGCAGACGCCACCGTCGGGGACGGGGTTGCAGGTCGGGCCTCTTAGAATAGGCCTGGTTCGGGGTCAGATCTGCGATAAGAGGCTTGCATGGTGCCGGGCCTAACATTCGGACGCTTCACGATTCGGGTCATGTTGGTCCACATGGTGACCTACCTGGTGGCCGGTTTGTTCTTCTCCACGGTTTTC
>JAFDCW010000462.1 GCA_019312705.1 Deltaproteobacteria bacterium | reverse complement strand
ACCGCCGTATCGATCGGCCCACGAACCAGACCGCGAAGAACCACAGCGCCAGTGCTCGCGGGGGCCCGCTCGTCGCGCATCCGCCCCCGCCGCCGGCAGCGGGCGGCCTTCGCTCCCGCGCCGCATCGATGCGTGCGCGGACGACCACCGTGCCCCGAGTTTCGCCGCCGATGCGCGCCTCGAGGGTCACGCTCTCCCCGGGGGCGGTGATCGGCGCCGTGATAGGGGCGGCGACCAGCCCTTCGCTCGATGGGACCGACCCCACCTGCTCACCTTCGAGAAAGAGTTCGACGATTCCGTCGAAGGGCGCGCCTTCATGCATCGCGCGCCCCGCCAGGAAGAGCCGGGGGTTACCACTGTCGATGGGTGCGGTTGCCCGAAGGTCGACCCGGAAGCCGTCCTCCGGAGGCGCAGCCCGCCCTTCGATGAAGGCCAGCGCATCGACCACACCGAAGCCAGCGCCGCCTTCCCAGGGTGCGTCGCCGAGAGGCCGGGAGGTGAAGCGCAGCCGGTCCAGGTCTACCCCGTTCACCGCAGCGCTCGTGCTTGCGCCGAGGCCGAGGGCGACGACCCCGGCCACCAGGGGCGCTGCAAAGCTCGTCCCGGTGACGGCGATGCGATCGGGCCCCACCCGGTGCCGGGCCAGGGTTTGAGCGGAACCACCGACGATGTTGTTGGTATCGTCGCCCGAGAGATCCGACGTGAGAGCCGCGAGGACCAGCGCCGCCGGTGCGACCAGGTCAGGTTTTGGTGCCGCACCCGGAGCGGGACCGGTCGAGCTGAAGGTCGCGACCCCGTTCACATCGCCGCCGATACTGATGACGGAGGCATCCGTCGACACCATCGTGCGCCCGATGGATGCGCCGACGGTGATCACCCCGCGCGCCGTGCCGGGGATCGTGACGGTGCCGCCGGGGGCGACAAAGGGCCCGGTGAAACGGGGCCCCAGCACCGCGGCGCCGACATCGGCATCGATGATCCACGCGTCGAGGCGCCCCCGGGCCTCGACGTCGATGCGGTAGTCGCCACCAAAGGCCCCCCCGTCGGTGCCGCCGATGACGACGTAGATCCCCCCGGTCCGGGGGCTGGTGGCGATCGTCCCGTCGATGATCACGTGGCTGCGCGGCCCTGTCGCCTCGGCTTGTTCGCCATACGGCACCGGGCCGACGGACGTACCGTCGGGGGCATGCACGGTCACTCGGGTCCCCGCTTCGCCGGTGATCGCCACGGCGACGAACCGGTCTGGGCTCGCCGGCTGGGGGGCGGGCACGAAGAGGGAGAGGGGAGCTGTGGCACGGCGGCCGAGGGTGGCGCTCGCGTGAATTGGGCGGGCCCCGTCGTTGCCGGCGGAGACGACGATTCTGGCACCAGTCGCCGCGAGGGCGTCGAGGGCGACATCGATGGGTTCGGTGCCGTCGTGGCGGCCGTCGTGGCCACCGAGGGACACCACGGCGACCGTGCGGCTCGGGTCTCCCACGGCAAAACATGCCGTGACGCCCGCGATGATGGACGCGTCCTCGAAGCCGATGCCGCCTATCATCGGGAGCTTCACGACGATGAGGGCGGCGTCGGGGGCGGCCCCTGCGTTCGGACCGGGGGCCGTCTCCCCGGCGGCGGCGTCGTCGCCGACGGCGATGCTCGCGACGGCGGTGCCGTGGCCGTTGGAATCGCCCGGGGGATCGAGTTCGGCATCGAGTTCGTCCCCCCGATAGACCGCGGCCCCAAATCGGGCCTCCAGTTCGGGGTGGCTGCCCCGGGGCATGTCGGTGAAGTCGAAATGCCAGCTCACCCGAGTCCGCCCTCCTGCGTCTTGGAAGTCCCGGTGACCGAGGTCGACTCCGCTGTCGACGACGCAGACCGTGGCGCCGGTCCCGTCGAGGCCCGCGCGGTCCCTGACGCGCAGGACACCGGAAGCCTCCATGGCGGTCCCGGCGAGGGGCCGTCGAGGCCAGCGCGGCGGCATCGAGGCATCGCCGCTGGTCACCACCAGGGCCGGGTCGGGCATCTGCGCCGCGGCCTCGCCGCGGGAGGCGTTCGCCGCGGCGAGCACGGCCGTGGCGATCAGCAGAGCGAGGGCGCCGCCCCGCCGCATCTCAGCGCCGCCTCCGCCGCCTTCGTCGCGGGGGCCGGGGGTCGTCGCTGGCCTCGGCGAGGGCAGGGTCGAGGGCCCATTCGGGGATCTCCTCGCCATGGGCTTCACACTCGATGGCGAAGTGGGTCGCCGCGTCCGCGAAAAAATCTCGCCGGGGCAATGAGCCGAGCTTGCCCTTCGCGAGTCGCCCCTGGGCCACCACGATCGACCGGATGCGGTCTTTGAGGCGCCTCGGGAAGTTCAAGCGCAGGGCCATTTCCTCGAAGAAGTCTTCGAAGGCCGAGGACGAGTCCGCCGCGTCCTCGAGGTATTCGATGATGGGCCCGACCAGCAGCGCCGAGAGCAAGACCGCGTCCGACGGCCGGTTGTCTTCGGAGATGCGCCGGTCGATCGCGTCCAGGCGCCGCCAAAAATCCTCTGAACCGTCGGCGTCGTCGTCGAGCCAGACCGCGAGCTCCGGGAGGATCACGGCCATGACCCCCGTGTCCCAGGTCAGCCACATCGACCGATGAGCGGCGCCGCCTCGGAGCAGACGCAGGATTTCTTCGAGGACCCGGGGGCGCGCGGCGCGTTCGAGGTCGATCCGATGGGCGACGATCGCGTCGTAGAGTTCGGGGTCGATGCCGAGGTCGAGGCGGGCGCTGAACTTGATGGCGCGGAGGATGCGAATCGGGTCTTCTCGGAGACGTATGTCGGGGTCGCCGATGGTCTTGATGAGCTGGCGCTTGAGGTCCGGGACGCCGCCGACGTAGTCGATGACTTCGTCGTTCTCGAGGTCGTAAAAGAGGCCGTTGATCGTGAAGTCGCGGCGGATGGCGTCTTCGTGGGGCTCGCCAAAGACGTTGTCCTGGCGGATGAGCAGGTCCACGTCGTCGCTGCGGTCCTTCGGCGACGGGACTAGGATGAGGGGCGGCTCTTCGTGCTCGTAGCCGACCTCGACCTCGCCCTCGATGATCTCGAAGCTCTGCCCGGGGTCGCGCCTAAAGGTCGCGGTCTCGATGATCTTGCCCCCGGCGAAGAGGATGTGGGCAAGGCGAAAGCGTCGACCGATGACCCGGCAGTTGCGGAAGAGCCGCCGAACCTCTTCGGGCCGGGCGCTCGTCGCGACGTCGAAGTCCTTGGGCTTTGTGTCGAGGAGCAGGTCGCGGACGCCGCCGCCGACCAGATAGGCGGTGTGGCCGTTGCGGTTCAGGCGACGGATGACCTTGATGGCGTCCGCGTCCATGTTGCGGATATTGATGTCTTCTTCGTAGCGAGCCGGAGGCGGAGGGGTGTCCTCGTCGAAGAAGTCTTCTTCTTCGGCCTCGGTCTTGTCCCCGAAGGACGAACTGTCTATATCCGAACCCACGGAGTCCATGGCGCTTTACGAGTCCCTGCCGCGAGGCCCCAAACCGGGGAAACACAGCTCCAGCCCAATCGCGGGCCCGGGCTCGGCGCCCACGAAGGGCGCGCGTCATGGTCCCTCCTTTAGCAACGTCGGGGGCATCCCGCAATCAAGAGGTGTCCGGTGACCGACTTTGTTTCCACGCTTCGGCGGGCCGCCGGCCAGGTCCTCGTCGCCGGTTTTCCGGGATCCGACCGGTGTCCGGACAATTGCCGCGCGATCTGAGGCCATCTCCCGGGCGGCAACGGGCGAAAGCCCAGTCGGAACCCGAACGGACCGTGCTGACCACCCGAGCCGCGATTCGAGTCCCTCGCGGTGGCGGCCGCCGGCGGAGTGGCGGCGATTCCGCCCGACGAGGGTCTTGGAGGTCTCCCGGTTTACCGAGGACGCCAAACGCTCACAGGGCTGCGTCTTCAAAAAACGATACAATTTCGTCCACGAAGACGCGCACCTTCGGTGCCAGAACGCGGCGCTCGGGGTAGATCACGTGAAGGCCAATTTTGCTTCCAATGCGGCGCGAGAGAACCGGAAGCAACGCACCACTGGCAAGCGCATCGCGTGCGTTGAATGTACTCAGCAGCGCAATGCCACGGCCTGCGACCGCTGCCGAAACCAGCAGCGCCCGATCATTGCTGATGTAGCGTCCCTGCACTCGCAGCCAACCGCCTTCGCGTAACGGCCAGCGAGTCGCGGGTCGCTCTTCTGCATCAAAACCGAGCAAGCAATCGTGCTGGTCGATGGCGTGAGTATCACCAGGAGTTCCGTGCTCGGCGAGGTAGTTAGGAGACGCCATCGGGAAGACGTCCGACTTGAACAACCGCCGGGATACAAGGTCCGAATCCTTGAGTACGCCAGCGCGAATGGCCACATCAAAGTGTTCGGCCTTCAGGTCCACATATCGGTTCGATGACAAGACCTCAAGTTGCACTTCGGGACAGCGCGCGACGTAGTTCTCCAGAGCAGGAGCGACTTGAATCGCGAGCGCGGGGGGCAATGCGAAACGAAGCAAGCCCCGCGGCACATCGTCCATTTGCCGTACACCGGCCTCCGCTTCTCGCAGCGCCTCTAGCGCCGGTCGAACACGTTGATACAAGCTCTCGCCAGCCCGAGTCGGGACCGCTCCGCGCGACCCTCGATGCAAGAGTCGCACTCCAAGATTGTCTTCTAGAGTGGCCACATGCCGCGAGAGCGTGGGTCTGGAGACCTTCAGCTCACGGGCAGCGGCGCTCAAACTGCC
>JAFDCW010000461.1 GCA_019312705.1 Deltaproteobacteria bacterium | reverse complement strand
TTCCCACCAGGTTTTGACCTCGTAGAAGGCGGCCTTGTCCAGGTCCTCTGACCATTGACCGGTTGCTCTATCGACCTTCATCGGCCGCGGCCGATGCACCTCGTTGCGCATGAAGCCCGGGGACTCGTCGACGAGGTGGGCTCGCTTGTGGAAGCGCTCTTCGAACTTCTCTTCCCAGCCCGGAGCGACGGGGATGCGGTTGGTGACTACGATCATGGAGGTCTCTTTGGGCATCAGCTCGGCCATCCGTTCGGGTCTCGCGGGCGCCGCTTCATTAACCCAGCTACCAGAGCCACGCAAGATGGCGCCGCTGGGGCTGGGGCGACTGGCGCAGAAGAGACCCGGGTCGTCACCCCTGACTCTGCATCACCCATTAGAGCTCACATCGCGAGGCAGGAGCCCGCGTCACACCGGACGCTGCTGGGCGGGGCGGTGCAGTCGCAGACCGCGCTGGTGCAGCTCGCCGCGGTATACATCGCTCCGAGAGCTGCGAGCTGGTCCCGGGTCGTGTCGGTATTGACCGCGTGGTAGCAGCCGCCGAGGCCGACGCTGCACTGTCCCGAGAGCACATGGCAGTCGGCATCGATCGTGCAAAGCGTGGCGTCGCCGGTGGTGAGGCCCTCGTAGATGAGCTCGATGGAGCCGCAGGTTCCGCAGACCGCCACCCCGCCGACGACGGAGCAGTCGGAGTCGCCGCAGCTCGTTCGCTCGTAGCAGCCAGTCGGGCAGTTGGTGGCGAATGAGGCGCCGTCGCTGTCGGAGCCGCAGGTCCCCTCGGTCGCGCTGCAGCCGCAACACCCACAGACCGCGTCGCACGTCTCTCCGCAGGACGTCGCGGGTGCGCATCCGATGACCGAGCAGTCGGGGCCGCCCGTGTCCGCCGCGCCGGTATCCCTAGGGGATGCCGAGTCGGTCGTGCCGGTGTCCCCAGGGGATGCCGAGTCGGCCGTCGCCGAGTCGGTTGTCGCCGAGTCGCCAGGGGCGCTGTCCCGGGCCGCGTCGGCGGGGGTCGAGTCGTCGGAGCAGCCGACTGCAAATGAGCCGCACAACGCTGTGGTGAAGGCGAGGGCTACGAGACGCTTCTTAGTCATGTCACGAGTATACCGCAGCGACCGCCGGTGACTACGGGGGAGCTACTCCGGGATGTGGCGACCCGCGGGACCTGCTAGCGTAGCTGTCATGCAGCGCTGCCCTTCGGCTTTCCCCTCGCTTCCCATCCTCTCCCTCGCGCTCCTGTATGCGCTCATCGGGACCTCCGCGGCTTGTAGCGCCGAGGACCCCGCCGAGTGCGTCAGCAGTTCGGACTGCCCCGGCGGCGAGCGCTGCGTCGATGGAGCCTGCACGGCGCTCGGCGATGCAGGTACGGACAGCGGCGGCTCCGGGGACGGCGGCACCGACGCCGGCCTCGGAGACTCGGGCGTGCCTTGCGTGCCCACGGATTGCGACGATGGGAACGAGTGCACGATCGATCGCTGCACGGCCTCCGGATGCGAGAACACCAATAGCGACGCGGCTTGCGACGACGGCATCTTCTGCAACGGCGCTGACAGCTGCGCGGACGGAAGCTGCTCCGTCCACGGAGGCGGCCCCTGCGGTACTCTCGTGTGCAACGAGGCTACCGGCGCCTGCGACGGTGATTGCGTCGCGGACATCGATTGTCCCGACCCGGTCGTCGGCGCCTGGGGCGACTGCGGGGGATACGCCAACGTATGCTCCGAGGACGGCACCCGGAGTCGAGAGACGGCGACGTTCCGCTGCGAGAGCAGCCGATGCGTGGGGTCGACCGCGACCGAGATGGAGAGCTGCACCCGCAATACGGACGGTACGGTGTGCGACGACGGGGACCCCTGTTCGCGCTTCGAACGCTGCTCCGGTGGGGCCTGCGAAACCGAACGAGGCTGCCCGCCACCCTGCATGTGCAACGCGACCACCGGTGCCTGCACCAACAGTCGCGGCCGCCGCTGCCTCGAAGTCTGAGCTCACGAGACCTCTGTTATCGGCACCCTTTCAGGCGTCCCCTGCACTCACAACAGCCCCAACTATCGGGGGCAGCGTCGGGCGAGGTCGCGGATGCGCGTGGCGAAGCGCCCCTGAGGAGCGGCCCGCAAGTAGCCGCGTGCGTTCGTGCACGCGTCTTCGGCATCTTGTTCGGCTAGGTAGACCCGGGCCATGGCTTCGGGCTGGGGGATGCGCCCGTTGGCGGCGAGGCGCAGTTCGGGCAGAGAGTCTTCGTTTCGGTGGGACGCGAGGTCGGCGAGGAGCAGGTGACCCTCGCCGCTCCGGGGGTCGGCGGCGACGGCGGCCTGGCCCGATTGCGCGGCGGCGGTGTAGCGGCGCTCCATCATATGCACCCGTCCCTCGTACGCGAGGATCCGTGCCTCGAAGGTCGGGCCCAGGCTCGCTCCGGCTTCCCCGGCTGCGCGGAGGTTTTGGAGGGCCAGGCCGAGGACGCCGAGGCGAACTTGTGAGATCGTTCGTCCGAGGATCGCCTGGGGGTTGCCGTCTTCGAAGTTACGCGCCGCGCTGAACGCGTTGGCCGCCGCACGGTATTCTTCGGCTTGCAAGAAGAGCTCTCCGAGGGCGTTTTGAAGGACGGCGTTCCGAGGCATGAGCGCCATGGCGACGCGCACGCGCCGGAAGCCTCGCTGGCCCGCGGCGGACCCGACCATGTAGCTCGCCCATGCATACTCGATGGCCTCGCCCCGGAGGGGGCCCTCCTCGATGGCGTCGAGGGCGAGCTTTGCCCGGTCCGGGTCGGCGTCTTCGATGGCGAGCTCAGCTGCCGCGAGAAGCGCCTCCGGGTTGGCAGGCTCCCGGGTGAGGAAGGCGTCGTATGCGGTGCGCGCTTCGGCGATCTCTCCGACCCGGCGCGCCGCCTGGGCGCGGAGGAGCTGGAGCCGAGGCCCGTCCTCTCGGCGCTCGATCGCGGCGCGGAGGGATACGAGAGCGGCCTCGTCGTCGCCGTTGTCGATCTCGACCTCGGCCCGGGCGGCCAGGAGATCCGGGTCCGTGGGGTGGTCCTCGAGGGCCCGCGACACAATGGTCATGGCCTCTGCGTTGTCGTCGAGGGCGAGCCTGGCGCGAACGGCGATGGGGACCACCTGGGGGTGGCTTGGCGTGCGTTCGACGACCGGGGCGATGAGGTCCCAGGCGCCCTGGGCGTCGTCCTCGGCGAGCTCGAGGGCGGCCAGCCGCGCGCTCGCCTCGACGAAGAAAGCCGGGACTTCGGCAGCCTGAGCATAGAGAGCGCGCGCCTCGGCGGTGTCGTCTCCGGTCTCCAAGAGTCGAGCCCGGATGACGTCCGATCGTGTGCCCGGAAGGGCCTCGGCGAGGGCTGCCCGAGCCGCCTCGGTATTGCCCCGGGAGAGCGCGAGCTCTGCCTGAATCTGCGCCTTGCGCCCGCGAATGTGGGCGGTTCGGGGCTGTACCGAGTCCAGGGTCTCGGCGGCGGCGTCGAGGGCGCCGGCCTCGAGGAAGGTCTCGGCGAGGGCCACGGGGAACATCTCATCGGCGGGGGGGCGTTGCTCCGCCGCCGCCCGGGCGTCTGACAGCGCTGCCAGCGAATCCCCGCGTCCTGCGGCAACCCATCCGCGAACGAGTTGAGCCCAGGCGGTCTCTGGCGAGAGCGCGACCGACGAAAGGGGTCCGAGCACCGCTTCGGACTCCTCCGCCGCACGCTCCCGGTCTTCGCCTGCTTCGAGGAGCAATCGCGCACGGGTCGCGCGAATGCACGGCGACGACTCGTGGTCCGTCGCTCCGTCGAGGGTCGCGAACCCCGCCGCATGGTCGCCCATGCGAGACTGGATCAATGCCAGGAGCGCGGCGTGCCGGGGGGCGCCGGGTCGCTCCTCGAGGGCGAGCTGTGCTTCGGCGCTCGCGGCCTCGGGGTTGCCGAGGGCGACGGCCACCAGGGCGCGGGCGTGGGCGGCCTCGGCTGCGTACTCGCCGCCGACGGTGATCAACGCGGCCTCGGCCTGAGCGCGCTCGAGGTCGTCGGCGTGCAGCGCCAGGAAGGTTGACGCGACGACCGCATTCATCGAGCGCTGTCCCTGGGGTAGGGCGTCGAGGATGGCGGTCACCTCGGCCGTGTCGGAGGTGTTGGCTTCGAGAACCTGGGTGGCGAGGAGCCGTGCGTGCAGGGCCCGGTGGTCCGGGTCGGTCTCCTCGGCGATCAGCGCGATCGCCGCGTTGAACGACGCAGACCGCCCGTCGTCGCCCGCGGCGTGGGCGGCGTCGCGAATCGCTAGGCTGTGCGAAAGCGCCATGCCCACGTAGGTGGCGATGGCGATCGCCACGACGATCGCAATCGCCGTCGAGATCCGTGTCACCTTCCGGCGTCGGATCTCTTCTTTGGTCTCTGGGACCGCGCCGAGCTTGGGGATGACCCGTGGGTCACGGACTCCCCCAAGCAAGTCCGGCCGCTCCGATTCGTCGCGCCTGCTCATCCGAGGCCGCAGAATACCGAAGTCGGCCCTCGAATGCGCCTTTCTGCGCGAAACGTCCGTTCAGTCCTCGTTCGGCATTCGCTCGTGGATGGCGAAGTGGGCCCCCTGGGGGTCGACGCACTGGGCGACGCGGTCACCGCCGGGGACTTCCATCGGACCGCTTGTGATCTTCCCGCCCCGGTCGTTGATCCGCTTCACGGCGCCGTCCATCTCGTCGCCCGTGACGTAGTAGAGCCAGCTCGGCGGCGTTCCCCCGGCCTTGGCGGCGTTCGACATGCC
>JAFDCW010000460.1 GCA_019312705.1 Deltaproteobacteria bacterium | reverse complement strand
AGCACCTCGACGTTCGCGATGAACTGCCAGGCCAGGAGCCGGGGGTCGGCGGGCACGAGCTCCCCGCGGCCGATGCCATCGCGGATGACGTCTTCGACGAGGGCGGGCAGGGCTTCCTGGTAGGCGCGGACGAGCTCCGCCCGAACTGGACCCGAGAAGGCGTTGGCGTCGCGCCGGATGAGCTGCATGAGCTGGCGCTCGGTCGGCGGCAGCGCGAGGAACACCCCGGTCAGGGCGCGCAGGCGGTCCTGGCTGGTGCCCTCGAAGTCGATGGCGCCCCGGAGCGTCTCGCGCTTGCGGGCGAGGTCGCGGTGGACCATGGCGACGTAGAGGGCTTCTTTGGTCCGGAAGTGATGATAGACGGCGCCCTTGGTCACCTCGGCGGCCTCGGCCACCTGGTCGACGGTCACGTCGGCGTAAGTACCGGCGACGAAGGCGTCCGCAGCCGCAGCGAGGATGCGCCCGGCGGTGGAATTCTCTGGCAACCCTTCGGTCGTTCCGGAGGCGGGCAGAGAATCGTGGTCGATGGCGGGCATACCCATGAGTATGCTCTAACCCATATCCCCAGCCCGTCCAGGGGCAGTTGATCCAGGTCAACTGCTTGTTTTGCAGGCTCTTTCTCGCGGAGGCGTGGGTGCCCCGAAGAGAGCATACTCACGAGTACGGACTTTGCTCAGTCGACGATCGGCATCTGGGACCAGGGAGAGAGACCACCCACGAAGGTTCCCGGGGGCGCCCCGGCCTCCCGCGATGCGTGCTCGAAGAAGAGCGGGTGGGTGGGTGGAATGGGGCGATCGAGGGCGCGCGAGGCGCAACGACACAGGTCGCCGAGGCGCGAAATGTCGCGCTCGGTAGAGGCGAGGACCCGCGCGTCGAGGTGGGCGATCATCATCTCGAGGGGGGTATTGCCGACCCGCTCACCGATACCGAGCACGCAGCCATGGACCCGGTCGACGCCCGCCTCGGCGGCGGCGAGGGCGTTGGCGAGGGAGAGGCCCCGGTCATCGTGACCGTGCCAATCGAGGCCCACGTCCGCGCCGGTCTCCGCCACGACCGACCGGGCGAACTCGACCAACTTCTTGGTGCCGTGGGGCGTGGCGTGGCCGGCCGTGTCGCAGAGGCAGAGGCGCGTCGCCCCCTCGTCGATTGCGGCGACGAAGAGATCGCGCAGCACTTCGGGGGGGGTGCGGGTCGTATCCTCGGTCACGTAGGTCACCGGCAGCCCCTCGGCGACGCCGAGGCGGATCGCGTCGCGGGACTGCTTGCGAACGAAGTCGAGGGTCCACCCTTCGACGTACCGGCGAATGGGCGAACTGCCGATGAAGGTCATGACCTCCACCGGAATGCCTGCGCGCTGGCTCACTTCAGCGATCAGGGCGACGTCGCGAATCACCGTGCGACCCGCGCAACCGGGACGAATGCCCAGACCCTGGTCGCTGATCTCGCGGGCGAGGCGGGCGGAATCGGCGACCGCGCGGGGCCCCGCCGCGGGCAGCCCGACGTTGATCGAGTCGACCCCGATTTGGTCGAGCAGATGGAGAAACTCGAGCTTGTCCTCGATCGTCGCGTCATGGCCGGACGGAGCCTGCAAGCCATCGCGGAGGGTCTCGTCGTGCAGCAGCACGGGGGTGAGGTCCCGCACATCGACGGGCGGCTCCGGGGGCAATTGGCCTTCGAGGTCGCGCGGATTCACGGATTCAACGTAGAGTCCAAGGGGTGTTGGCATTTGAGTCAGATCAATCGAAACAGCTGCAACGAGGTTAGGAGGGCGAGATGAGTGGCCAGAGCGTGCTCCTCTCCATGCGCGTCAACGATGCCGCCGTGGAGGTCGCGGTCAAACCGTACCATACGCTCCTGGACGTGCTCCGTGATCGGCTGGACCTCACGGGCACCAAGCAGGGTTGCGACACCGGGGATTGCGGTGTGTGTACCGTGCAGCTCGACGGCGAGCCGGTGCTTTCGTGCTTGGTCCTCGCGATCCAGGCCGAGGGCCGCGAGGTGCGCACCATCGAGGGGATCGGAGGTGCCGAACCCCACCCTGTCCAGGACGCCCTCGACCGCCACGATGCGGCCCAGTGCGGATACTGCATGCCCGGCATCGTCGTGAGCGCCGAGCACCTGCTACGCACCACGGGCCGGGAAGTCGACCGCGAGGAGGTGGCCCAGGCCCTCGCGGGCAACCTCTGCCGCTGCACCGGCTACGTGAAGATCCTCGACGCCGTGGTCGATGCCTCGCAGGTCACGGCGAAAGACACGACACCCAAGATGACATCTGGGAGCAGCGGCACGTGAGCGTCGGCGAAGGCAAGAGCCGCGACGACGCCTTCGAGGGTCACGTGGTCGGCAAGCGGCACCGAAAAGTCGGCGCCATGGACCGGCTCCGGGGAAGCACCCGGTATACGGCCGACCTCGCCCGAGCCGGCACCCTCTGTGCGCGGATCAAGCGCAGCCCCCACGCCCACGCCCGGGTGATAGGGGTCGACAGCACCAAAGCCCTCGCGATGGACGGCGTGGTCGCCGTGCTCACCGGCAAAGACTTCCCCGTCCCCTACGGCATCATCCCGTGGACCCGCGACGAGCACGCCCTCGCCCCCGACAAGGCGCTCTACGTCGGAGACGGGGTCGCCGCCGTCGCCGCCGTCTCCGAAGAAGTCGCCGTCGCCGCCCTCGAGCAAATCGACGTGCACTACGAGCCCCTCCCGGCTTACTTCGACCCGGCCGAAGCCCTGCGCGCCGACGTGGCCATCAACCCCCACGTGCCGAAGGGCAACCGGAGCAAACGGGTCGAGCTCGCCTTCGGCGACGTCGACCAAGAACTCGAAGGGGCCGACCTGGTTCTCGAAGGCGAGTACTTCTTCGAAGGAACGACCCACGCCGCCCTCGAGCCCCACGCCGCCCTCGCCGAGGTGGACGGTTCGGGCGTGCTGACGGTATGGAGCGCGACCCAGGTCCCCCACTACCTGCACCGCGAGCTGGCCCGGGTCCTGGACCTGCCGGCCCACCGCATCCGCGTCATCCAACCGCCCATCGGGGGCGCCTTCGGGGGCAAGTCCGAGCCCTTCGACCTCGAGTTCGTCGTCGCCCTCTTCGCCCTCCGGACCGGCAAGCCCGTCGCCCTGACCTATACGCGGGAAGAGGTCTTCTACGCCCACCGGGGCCGCCACCCGATGGAGATGCACTTTCGCTCAGGATGGAGCGCCGACGGGCGCATGCACGCCCTGGACGCCCGAACGCTCATCGACGGTGGCGCCTACTCCAGCTTCGGCCTGGTGACGACCTACTACTCCGGTCAGCTCGCCTGCTCGCCTTACCAGTTGGCCGCCTATCGCTTCGACAGCACCCGGGTCATCACCAACAAGCCCGCGTGCGGGCCAAAGCGTGGTCACGGCAGCGTGCAGCCGCGCTTCGCCCTCGAGGTGCAGATCGACGAAGCCGCAGTCGCTCTCGGCCTCGACCCCATCGAGGTCCGCCGACAGAACGCGATGGGGGCCGACTCGCGCACGGTCAACGAGCTCCTCGTGGGCAGCAACGGCTTCCTCGAATGCCTCGACCAGGTCGAAGAGGCGAGCCGGTGGAAGGAGCGGCGCGGCAAGCTGCCCCACGGCCGGGGCCTCGGCGTCGCCGGCAGTACGTACATCAGCGGTACCAACTACCCCATCTACCCGAACGAGATGCCGCAGACCGCGGTACACATGGCCCTCGACCGGAGCGGCCGGGTCACCGTGTTCAGCGGCGCGTCGGATATTGGCCAGGGGGTCGACACGGTGCTCGGCCTCGTCGCCGCCGAAGAGCTGGGGGTGAACCTCGAAGACGTGCGGGTCGTGTCGGGAGATACGGACCTCTGCCCGGTGGACCTCGGCGCCTACAGCTCGCGCCTCACGCTCATGGTGGGCAACGCAGCCCTCGACGCCGCGCGGTCCCTCCGGCGCCTGGTCACGGACAGCGTCGCCAAGCGCTGGGAGGTGCCCCGAGGTCGCGTAGTCCTGGCGGACCGCTCGGCCCTCGACCGCGAGGACCCGTCGCGCACCGTGCCCATCGCCGAGGCCTTCGAATGGGCCGAGACCGACCATGCGTCCCTCGGGGCGACGGGCAGCTACAATACGCCGAAGGACCGCCACGGCGAGTACCGGGGCGGCGCCATCGGTGCATCTCCCGCTTACAGCTTCACCGCCCACGTGGCGGAGGTCGACGTCGACGTCGAGACCGGCGAGGTGAACCTGGTGCAGATGTGGGTCGCCCACGACTGTGGCCGGGCCCTGAGCCGGGGCCTCGTCGAGGGTCAGATGGAAGGCTCGACCTACATGGGCGCAGCCGAGGCGCTCTTCGAGGTGCATCGCGTCGACCCGGACCACGGGGGCCTGCACACCGGGCCGAGCCTGCTCGACTACCGGCTGCCGACGGCCCTCGACGCGCCCCACGTCGAGAGCCTCATCGTCGAGGCCCCGGACGACCGCGGCCCCTACGGCGCCAAAGAAGCCGGCGAAGGCCCCCTGCACTCGAGCATCCCGGCCATCGCCAACGCCGTCTACGACGCCGTGGGCGTTCGGCTGCGCACCTTGCCCCTTGCGCCCGAGAAGGTGCTCGCGGCCCTCGAAGAGGGCTCCTGGCCGGGGGCACCGACCTGCTGCCCACCCTCAAGCGACGCCTCGTCGCCCCATCGCGATTGGTGAGCTTGCACCGGGTCGCCGAGCTGCAGGAAATACGCGTCGATGAAGAAGCCCGGATGGTACGCATCGGGGCCGGGGTCACCCTCGCTCGCCTGGGGCGCGAACCCGACGTCGCCGTGCGCTTCCCGAGCCTGGCCCAGGCCCTCGAGAGCGTCGCGAGCCCGCAGATCCGCAATAGCGCTACCCTCGGCGGCAACGTGCACCTCGATACCCGGTGCCGCTACGTCGATCAAAGCGCCTTCTGGCGTGAGTCCCTCGGCGGGTGTCTCAAGTCCGACGGCGACACCTGCCACGTCGTGCCCAAGGGCAAGCGGTGTGTCGCTGCGTTGAGCGCCGACAGCGTCCCGGTGCTCGTCGCCCTCGGCGCGAGCCTGCGCCTCGTGAGCGCCGACGGGGAGCGCATCGTTCCCCTCGAAAACTACTACTCGAGCGATGGTGTGAGGCACATCGGTGCAACGCCGGGAGAGCTGTGCACCGAGGTGCGGGTGCCAATGGCCGACGGCCTCAGGCGCACGGCCTACGTCAAGTGGCGCCCCCGGGCCAGCATCGACTTCCCGCTAGTCAGCGTGGCCCTGCGCTTCGACCTGGACGACGCGGGCGACATCGCAGCAGCCCACGTGGTCGCCGGGGCCCTCGCCGCGAAACCCCGACGCGTGCGCATGCCCGAGACGGTCATCGGCCGTCGAGTCGACGAGGCCGAGGTGGCCACTATGGTCGCAGACGCGGCCTTCGCTCAGTGCAAACCCCTTCCCAACGTGCCCTACGACCCCGAGTACCGCCGCAAGCTCACCCGGGTCCTGACCCGCCGGGCCATGGCAAGCCTGCTGCGACCGCCAGCAGACCGGTCGCGGTGAGGGGACGAGTCGGCGGCATCGTGCTCGCCGCCGGGGCGTCAACCCGAGCCGGGTGCCCGAAGGCCTTGGCCACCATCGACGGGGAGACCCTCGTCGGGCGGGCGACCCGAGTCCTCACCGAAGGCGGCGTCGACCAGGTCGTGGTGGTCGTCGGCCCCCCCCACGGTGAAGAGGTCGGCGAGGCGGTGCGTAGACACGGGGCGAGCCCGGTGACCGACGACCTTCGCGTCCTGCAGAACGACGACCCCGGCCGAGGCATGCTTTCGTCGCTGAAAGTCGCCCTGAGCCACGGCGTGGCCGATGCATGGGACGGAGCGGTGGTGGTCCTCGTAGACCAACCGCGCGTGCGCGCCGGGGACGTATCTGCCCTGCTCGAGGCCTTCCGCTCATCTTCAGTGCGCATCGTCCGCGTCGCCGCGGGACAGCGGCGCGGCCACCCCTACCTCGTCGCGCGCTCCGTCTTCGCCGAACTTCTCGCGGCGCCGGACGACCTCGGCCCCCGCCCAGTGCTCACGGGCCTCTCGCCGGCGATGACCGTGGACGTAGGCGACCCCCGAGTCCTGGACGATGTGGACACCCCCGCCGACCTTGCGGCGGCCGGGGTCAAGCCACCGCTTTGACGTACCGCGCCTCGAGGGCCTCGAGGTTCGTCACCTCACGGCGGCGAACCTTGCCTTCCCCGGCCACCGCGTCGGCGAAGGCTGCGTCGAGTTCGGCCGCAGCCGCGGCCCCGATGCGCTTCTCGGCGATAACGAAGAGGACCTGGTTTTCTTTGATGATGTGATGGCGCATCAGCGCCACGAACTCACCGGCGGCGTGGCCAAAGGCCCGGGCCGCGTCCGCGGGCAGGCCGGGTGCGGCGAGGGCAGCCGCGGCGCGGCTCACGAGATCTCGGCCCTCTTCGTGTTCGGCGAGCATCACCGCGAGGGGGCCGCCGGTGCGAGGCA
>JAFDCW010000459.1 GCA_019312705.1 Deltaproteobacteria bacterium | reverse complement strand
AAGCGCTCGAGGACTGGCACCCGGCGCATTCGATCGCGGGTGTCGTTGTAGAGAGACAGGGTGATGGCGTCGATGCCGAGGCCCGCGAAGGGAGTGAGAATATCCTCCACCTCGAGGAGCCGGAGGGTGCCGCTCCCGGCGGTCGTGCGCAGTCGGGCGAGGTCTGCGACGGCGCCGCGCCCCTTGGGGCTCTCCGCTCCGAGGACCCATGCGAGGGCGTTGCCGGTGCCGAGGCGCAGGAGTCCGAAGCGCGGGGGCTGCCGCCCCTCACGCTTCGAGGCGGCCGTGATCCACGTGACCATCTGGACGAAGGTCCCATCACCGCCGGCGGTGAGCACCGTCGGGTAGCCTCGCTCCGAGATCGTCTCTGCGATCTCGCGACCCTCTTCGAGAGTTCGCGATACGAACAAGTCGCCGGACTGGACGATCTGGTCGAGGACATCGACCAGATCGTCAGTCACGTGCTTGGCGTTGCCATTCGCTACGACCGCCACGCGGTCGCGGACGGTGGGCTTCGGTGACGGGTCTTCGGGCGTGCGCGGCTTCGCCACTGGATTAGAAGAGGTCGGCGACTGCCGCTTCGCCCTTCTTCTTCTGCGTGAGCACGGCGCTGACCGCGCGGGCGACGCGCTTCTTGGCCTGCTTGGAGATCGTGCCCCCGGCGAGGGCCTTCTCGAGGGTCGCGTTCGAGACCTTGCGCCCCGACCGAACCTTCTGGGTGGCGAGCTCCTTCTGGGCGTCGGTGGGCTTGCCGCCGGCGACCTGCTTGCGAGCGAGGCGGATGGCCCGGTCCTCGTTCTTCAGACCCTCGACACGCTTCGACGCGGCGAGCACCTGCTTGCTGCTGATTTTTGCCTTGGCGAGGTATTCGTTGAGCTTGCTCATGACTTCTCTCTCGTGTTTCTTGCGCGCTTCGCGCTTCAGGAGCCCAGGCGAACGAGCCCGGCGCCCCAGGTAAATCCAGAACCAAAAGCAGCAAAGAGGATCAGGTCACCGTCGCCGCAGCGGCCCTCGGCCATGGCCTCGCTGAGGGCCAGGGGGATGGAGGCAGCGGTGGTGTTCCCGTACTTCTGAATGTTGTGCACGACCTTGTCGGCCGGGAGCTCGAGCTTCTTCGCCACGAACTCGTTGATGCGCATATTCGCCTGGTGGGGGACCAGAAGCTTGATGTCGTCGTTGGTCACGCCGTTGCGCTGCATCACGGACTTGGCCACCTCGGGCATCTTGTCGGTGGCCCACCGGAACACTTGCTTGCCGTTCATCGATGGCCAGATCGTGCCCTCGTCGATCATGCGCTGCTGCATGCGCGGAGTCTGGGTGCTGTCCGCCGCCTCGATCCACAGGAGTTTCGCGCCGCTGCCGTCGGCGCACACCTCGATGTCGATGATGCCCCGGTCCTCGCGCTCGGTCGGACCGACGATGGCGCACGCTGCGCCGTCACCAAAGAGCACGGTCACGTCCCGGCCCCGGTTCGCGAACTCGATGCCGGTGGAGTGAACCTCGGCACCGACCACCGCGACGCGCTCGTACATGCCGGTCTGGACCCAGGCATCGGCGACCTTGAGGCCGTAGAGGAACCCGCTGCATTGGTTGCGGATGTCCATCGCGGGTACGCCGGGGATGCCCAGCTTGTCTTGGAGGAAGCAGCCGCTCCCCGGGAAGACGTGGTCCGGCGAGAGCGTGGCGAAGATGATCGCGTCGATGTCCTTCACGTCGATGCCCGCGTTTTCGCAGGCTGCCTTCACGGCCGGTACGGCGAGGTCGCTCGACCCGATGCCGTCGTGTTCGATGTAGCGCCGCTCCTGGATGCCCGTGCGCTGACGGATCCACTCGTCGCTCGTATCGAACAACTTGGCGAGGTCGTCGTTGGTCACGACCCGCGACGGCACGTAGTGCCCCACCCCCAAAATCGCCGCCCGCTTCATCAAACCCTCCAGTAAAGAGGCGGGAGCCTAAGCCGCCCAGAAATCCACGGCAACTGGCGGTCGATGCGAGGTGAGCGTACTCACGGGCCGGTGAGGCTCTCGGCGAGGGCCTGCATGTGCTCCGTGCTGGTTCCGCAGCAACCTCCGAGCGGCGAGCAGAGCCGCCCCGTCGTCGTCGTACACGAGGGCGGCGTGGGCGATCTCGGGGTCCGAGACGACGTCGGTCCGCCGTCGAAAGCGCTCGTAGGTCGAGCCGCCGGTCATGATGACGGGAGCCGTCGCGAGCAGGTTTTCGAAGGGACTCGGGCTCGTCACGAAAGCAGCTCGAGGAGGTCTTCCCGCGTCAGCCCCGACGGGCCGCCGCCCCCGTCGCCGCCGTCGAGGACCGAGGAGCTCAGAGTGCGCTTGCGCTCCTGGAGCCGAAGCAGGCTCTCTTCGACCGTGTCTTCGGCCACGAGACGGTGCACGAGGACCGGGTGCTCCTGGCCAATGCGGTGAATGCGGTCTGCGGCCTGGTCTTCGACCGCCGGGTTCCACCACGGGTCGAGGAGAAAGACGTGGTCCGCGCGGGTCAGCGTGAGCCCGGTTCCGCCGGCCTTGAGGGAGATGAGCATCACCGGAGGGCCCTCGTCCGACTGGAAGTTACGCACCACGTCTCCGCGGTTCCGGGTGCTGCCATCGAGCCTGCTGAACGCGATGGACGCGGCCTCGAGGTGCGGCTCGACGCGGTCGAGGAGTGAAGTCCACTGGGAGAACACGAGGGCCCGGTGCCCCTCGGCGAGGGCCCCTTCGAGGGTTTCGAGGAGGAGTGCGACCTTCGAAGACGTGGGGGCCTCGTGGCCCGGGAGCAGCCCCGTGTGGCATGCCGCCTGGCGCAGGCGCAGCAGAGCTTCGAGGGCCTGAAGTACCCCCTGGCCCTTGGCGAGCTGGCGCACCACTTCTTCGCGGGTTGCGGCCCGAACCGCGTCGTAGGCGGCGCGTTCGTCCTCGCTGAGGTTACAGTGGAGAATTACATCGGTGCGGGCCGGCAATTCGCTTTCGACCTCCCGCTTCAGTCTTCGGGTGACGAAGGGGCGGACCCGCTGGCGAAGCCTGGCCGTGACCTCGGCGTCGCCGTCGGCGATGGGCCGGGCGTAGCGTTCGCGGAAGTCCGAGAGGCCCCCGAGGAGACCGGGGTTGAGGAAGTGAAGCTGACTCCAGAGGTCTTCGAGGCGGTTTTCGATCGGCGTACCGGTGAGCGCAATCCGGAAGCGGGCGGGCAGTTTGCAGGCGGCCTGGGCGACCTGGCTGCTCGGGTTCTTGATGTGCTGGGCTTCGTCGAGGACGACCGTCGACCACTCGCGCTCTTCGAGGATGGCGATGTCGCGCCGGAGGATGGCGTAGGTGGTGAGGGTGACATCGGCTTCTTCGTCGAGGCGCCGATTGGCCGCGTGGTAGCGGTGAACCGAGAGCCCCGGACGGAAGCGTTCGAGCTCGTCCTGCCAGGCATGGATCACGCTCGATGGGCAGACCACTAGGGACGGGGAATCGAGCACGCAGATCGCCTGCACCGTCTTACCGAGGCCCATGTCGTCGGCGAGGAGCGCACCGAGGCCAGCCTCCGAGAGGAAGGAGAGCCAGTCGACGCCGTCTCGTTGATACGCGCGCAGTTCACCCTGAAAACCGTCCGGCAGGTCGGCCCGGGGCATGCCTTCGAAGTCGTGGGCCAACGCGCGTAGCCGTTCGAAGTTGGGGGGGGCGGGCTGACCGAGGGCCTCGGCGAGGCGTGCGACGTCGGCGCCGACGCTTCGGGGCAGGTGCTCCCCGTCGCGGCTCGCCGCGAGCAGGTCGGCGACGAGGTGTCCGTGCTCTTCGAGGAAGTCGTCGGGCAGGGGAGCCCAGCCGCCGGTCTCGAGGGGCACCAGGGCTTCGCCGCCGCGCCACGCGTTGAAGACCGCCTCGGCCGAGGCGGCGAAGGTCTCGCCCTCGTACTCGGTCTCGAAGGTCAGGGCGGCACCCTCGTCGTCGAGGATGAGCTCGGGTTCGAGGGTCGGTCCGACGAAGATGTTCTCGAGGCCGTCGCCTTCGATGAGGCCCCCGAAGGCCACGATGTCCTCGGCCATGGCGACCGCGGTGCGGCCGGATTCTCGCCGCGGGATGCCGCGCTGCATCTCGAGCTCGGACCGAAGTCGCGCGTTGAGCAGCTTTTCGGCTTCCCGGTCTCGCTGGGGAAGGATACCCCCGAGGTGCTGGATCCGTGCGCCGGTGACCCGGGCGACGGGAGGGTCGCCGTAGACGATTTCGGGGGTGACGACGACGTCCCCTTCTTCGCGAACGGTGATGAACTGGATTTGGGGGGGCACCGCTTCGAGGGCAGGGAGCAGGCGTGTGCGAATCTCGACGGGAACCCGCTTGCGCAGCCCCGGCAGGACCTCGCTCACCAGGGTGTGCAGCTCGGCGGTCTCGAACAGGCGTCCCCGAGCGAGGGCCTCACGATCATTTTCCGAGAGGTCCACGTCCTGTGTCGCGAAGAGTACGTCGCCGCGCAGCGCCGCCCCGTTGGCGAAGGTCTCGCTCACGTCCGGGGCGGGGTAAGAGGTGAGACGGAAGACGTCCGGTCGTGCGCGTTCGACGCGCACGGTGATCGCCGGGGCGGGTTCGCCGACCTTCACCACCTCCCCGTCGAGACGGACCTCGTCCGCTTCGCGGAGGGCCTCGAGGAGAGGCTCCATCGCCGGGCGAAGGATGGGGCCGACCCGGCGCTCTCGAAGGAGGTCGCTCACGGTCTCGTCCATCTCGGTCAACTCGAGAACCTCGGGCGCGAG
>JAFDCW010000458.1 GCA_019312705.1 Deltaproteobacteria bacterium | reverse complement strand
CCTTCGTCAGGGGCGCGATGTGCTCCTCGTCGCCTTGCCTGAGCACGACGACGCTCGCGCGGAATCCTTCGCGCTCGAGATCGATCATGATGCGGCCCTCGGTTGGACCGTAGACGTCGACGACCAGCCAGTCCCCCTCGATGACGTCACCCGGGGCGAGGCCGCCGAGCAGTGCGCGGGCGTCGTCGGCGTAGACGCGTGGAGGAGGTCCCCCCTCGCCGAGGTGTTCGGCCTCGCGGTCGCCGGGGTTCTGCGCGCCCAGCACGGCTCCGGCGGCTCCGAGCACGCAAATCAGGGCGGGGGCGATCCATGAATCGACGAGCGCCTTCACGGAGGTCCTCCTTCGTCGAGTACGCGCTGGTAGACGCCCAGCTCTCCCGCCTGGAGCAATCGGAAGCGACGCGAGAGGTGAAATTGCGTCTGGAGCGTGTCCTCCTCGACGATGACCAGGTCGCCGATGTCGATGGCGTCGCTGCCGGCGTTCGCGTCCCGGAATACCGATCCGAAGGGATGGCCCTCGAGCACCCATGCCAGGTCCCCTTCGGTCTCTGCGTCGAGGCCGAGGGGAGCGGCGTAGCGCTCGGGCCAGGTGAAGCGTGTGTTTGGGGCCCCGCTGCCGACGACCCTGCCGACGAGGGGGCAGTCAGTCACGAGGCGGCGGCCTCGCAGCACCTCGGGGGCATTCCTGGCCCATGCGTGTACCGGGTGCAGGCCAAAGGTCTGGTCCTCGGCCGCGAGGCGTGATGCACGGACCCCGAGGGGGCCTCCGACGAGGCAGGCGATGATGAGGGCGGGAACCGCTGCGCGAGGCCGGTAGCGCGCAACGGCGACGACCGCGCCCGCGAATGAGACGACCGCGAAGAGGAACGTCGACCCAGTGTCGAGATTCAGCGCCAGCCCTCCGGCGAGGGTGACGAGCAGTATGACGACGACCCGGGTGGCGAACTCCGTCTTCTCGAGCCCTCGCGCGGCCCGGGCGAGGGGTACGGCGATGAGGGGAAGGGCCGGGGCGAGGCGCTCGGGGCTTAGGCCGACGCGTCGCAGGTCGAGGCTTCCGAGGAGCAGGACCAGGGCGGCAAAGGCAGCCGCGGCAATGGTTTCGCGGTGCTCCGTGCTTGGTCGGCTCTCTCGGCTCTGTCGGTGCTCTCCGTCGTCTTGCGCGGTCTTCGGGAAGAAGATGGCGAGGCCGATGGCCGGGCAGGTGGCGGCGAGGGCCAGGGCCCAATCGCTGGCGCGGGAGATGGGCAGCGGACCATGCAGGGACGGGGTCGTGAGGGCGGCGGCGATGAAAGCGGCGTCGCCGTGCACGACCGCGCCGGCGCCGAGGTAGACGCCCGGGATGATCGCCGCGAAGAGGGCGAGGCTCCGGTCCCGGCGCGCCCACGAGATGGCGAGGGAGAGTGCGATGAGCTCGGGCCGAAGGAGGCCGAGCAGACCGAGGGTGACGCCCGCGGCCGCGGTGGCTCGTGCGCCCGTGGCGACCCGTGCCCCGGCCCCTTGGTGATGCGCGTCGAGGACGTAGAGGGCGAGGGCGACGAGGACGACGCCGTCGGCGCCGGCGATCCCCGAGGGCGCCGCGGCGAGCAAGGTTGGGGACGCGGCGACCAAGAGGGCGGCGACATTCGGGTAGGGCACCGAGAGGGCCCGGGCGCGCTCGGCCACCAACGGAATCGAGACCGCCGCGAATACGACGTGGGCGACGCCGAAGGTCTCGAGGGACCCGGCGAAGGGCGCGAAGGCCGCGGCGTCCAGGGGGCTCGCTCCCGGGAGAAAGAGAGTCTCGACGGGGTAGGCGAAGAAGCGGCTCGCCAGGTGGGCCGCCCAGAGCTGGGCTGCGTTCAAGAAGCGTTCATTGAAGACGTCGAACACGCCAGTCGCGATGAAGAGACCGGTCAGGACCGCCGTGCCGAGGCGTCCTTCGAGAAGGCGCCGGCCCAGGCCCTCGGGACGAGCCATGTCTGTGCCCTCGACCATCGGCGAGAGTGTAGGGGATAACGGGGGCGTCGTCGGCTACCCTCGGCGTCCGGCCATGGCCTCGCCGACGAAGACAGCCCCTCGAAGCCCCTCGCACGCCCCTGCCGGCGTTGCGGGACGTATTCCCATGGTTGCGTGGGGCCTCTTCGCGGTCGCGGTCGGGTGCTTTGTCTTCGGGCAGCTCTATTTCTCGGAGCGGATCGGCGTCTGGAGCGAGGAGGTTTCGACCTACCCGACGGGGCCGAGTCGCGCCGTGGGGCTCGGGGCAGGGGGTGGCCCGCGCTTCGAAGAATGCGGAGACGAGGTTCGGCTGCGCACCAGCACCTACCGCCCCCAACTCGCGGTATGCGCGGCGGGACGCACGTGGCCGGTCATGGGCGCCTCGTACTACTCCACGTGGGTCTACTGGCCATTCGGCGCCGTGCTCTCCGAGAGCATCTTCGCGCTGCGTAAGGTCGGTATCGTGATCGGGTTCGCGACCCTGCTCATGGCCTTCTTGATCGCTGCACGCATGACCGACCCCATGACCGCCGCCGCCGGGGCGGTCGCGGCGTCCCTTTCGTCGGCTTTTGTCCTGCCCCATTCATTGCTCGTGCACTTCGAGCTCCTTCAGCTACCGCTGGTCGTGCTCGCGGCGACGGGGCTCGCCACGGTTCCTGGGGGCCGGCGTCTCAGCGGTGGTCGGGCGGCGGGCATCGGTCTCTCGGCGGGCCTCGCCCTCGCAGTAAACGTGAAGGCCGTCTTCCTCCTCGGGGCCCTCGGGCTCGTCTTGTGGAAGCGGGGACGCCTGGCCGTGATCGAAGGCAAGGCCCGCCGGGTCTTGCTCGTCGCCGCGGCGTTGCCCTTAGGGCCCATGGTCGCCTTCGGTTTGATGGACCCCGCGAGCGGAATCTCTTCGCAGGTCGTCTATCGCCTCGAGAACATCGGCTCCCGCATCGCGTCGGGGACGGCATTGCTCGAGCCCCTCAATGCCCTCCGCTTCTGGACCGACGTTGCCGCGTACGGCGATCAGGCGGCCGGCATGCCCGATGGGGCCGCCGCCCTGCTGCTCGTGCTCCCGGCCCTCGCCCTCGGGCGAATCACGATGCACTTCGTGCAGGCCATGCGGGGCCGGGACCACGAGCCCTTCGCGGCGAGCCTCGGCGCCCTGGTCTGCGTCTATATCGTCGTCGCGGCCCTTCTCTGGGACCAGGCCCCGGCCGCGAACTACGCCCCCCTGCATGCCGTCTTCGGCGTCGCCACGGGGTCTTCTGCCGTGGCCTTCGCCCGGTTCCTGGCCGCGCGTTTCAAGGGGCCGGCGCCTGTCTTTGCAATGCTCGCAGCGACCCTCGTGCTGGCCTCAGCGGGTGGGTTTGCCTATCACACCTACCGCCGCGGAGATCCGGGGCACCTCGCCATCTCCACCAATACGACGGCCCAGCGGGCCCTCGTCACTCATCTCGAGACGAGCCCCGGCGGGACCGTCGTGACGGCGAGCTACAACCTCGCCGGGGTCATCGATGCGGTCAGTGGGGGCCGGGTCCGGGCGACCCGGGTCGAAACCTATCTCACCCACTGCGGGGACGTGCCAGAAGCAGACATCGGCCCCTGTGTGACCGATCACCTGGGACGCCTGGTTGAAGAAATGGGACGCCTGCGGCTCATCGCCCCCGCGCGCCATGCCGTCAGTGACGAGGCGGGGACGGCGCTCATCGCCCCGGCCCTCGACGAGTTGGCCCGCCGCGGCGTGATTCGCTTCGAAGAAGAAGCGTCGTTCGCCGGCATTTCCACCGGCCCGGTGCTCACGCTCTGGGACGTTCATCCACTATAGTCGCGTTATGGACGGCGTAGCTGGGATAGACATCGACGGACACGTCGATGCGCTCCGGGAACGAGGCTTCACGGTGCTGCCCGCGCTTTACCGCGAGGAAGACGTGCAAGCAGTCCGGGCCTGCCTGCACGACCTTCATCGGTCCATGGAATCGCCCCTCGCCGGAGGGGCGCCGCGTCCCGGGGTCGAGGTCAGTCCGGCAGGCATGGTGTTCCATCGCCTCGCGGCCGAGCGACCCGACATCGTCCCCCGGCTGCTGCACCCGAACGCAGTCGAGGTCGTGCGCGGGCTCCTCGGGGACGACATGGTTCTCGAACTATTGGCGGGGGTGGTGAGCGACCACCACCGGCCCTTCTTCGAATGGCATACCCATGTCGGCGGCGTCGACGATGAATCGACCGGCTACAACCGGGAGTTCCCGACGTTCACCACATCCGAGCGCGTCACCATGCTGCACTACGTCGAAGGCCTGACCGACGACAACGGACCACTCCTGGTTCTGCCTCGTCGCGTCGACGAAGCCACCGAGGCTCCGCATCCCACATCGCAGGAGCAGTGGCCCGGACAGGTCGAGTTGCTCTGTCCTCCGGGGAGCGTCGTCATCCTGGAGCAATCGACCTGGCACGCTGCCTGCCGTCGCAAGACCCCCGGCATCCGGCTCTACACGGGGTTCTATTTCGCGGCAGCGACCGCGACCAAGAACCCGGTCTTCGATGAAACGCTCAGTGACTACGCCGGTGACGACGCCCTCTTCCGTTCGGTCGTTTCGGGGCCGCGGCCCTAGCGTACGAAGCTTCAGTCGCCGGTCTTCACCGGCAGTCTGCGCTTCGGGCGTCGGCGCACGGAGTCGGGCCCGACCGGGCCCTTGCGCAGGTCGAGGAGCATGCCGCCTGGGTCCCGGGCCTCGATCGATTTCACCGCCCCCGCCACAATCCGCCGCAGGCGATCCTGGTCGCCGTCGGTAT
>JAFDCW010000457.1 GCA_019312705.1 Deltaproteobacteria bacterium | reverse complement strand
CGAGGTCGGCCTCAACTACATGTTCGAGCAGGCGTCATCGCAGCCGAACCTGAACATCATCATCACCGAGGCCTCGTCCGAGGCCATCGGAAATACCACCAAACCCCAGGCCTATACCGACCGCCATCGCGTCGGTTTCCGCGTGGCCTACCTTCCCATCGAAGACCTCCGGGTCGCCGTCATCGGTAGCGTACAGACCAATACCGTCCCGGAGGGCACCACTGCGCCGAACAACATCGACTTTGACCGATTCGAGGTCGGCTTCGCCGCGCGTTATCGCATCGCCGAGTCGTTTAGCGTGCTGCTGCAATACAGCCACATCTTCCTCGCCGACCGCACCATCACCACGAGCCTGCATCGGCCCCTGAGCCGGCCAGCGTTCGTCGCGTTCAACCACCCGAGCCCGACCGGGCACTACAGCGGCGCCGCGAATACGCTGCGCCTCGGCCTCGCGCTACACCTCTGAGCCTACCAGGCGGTGAGCTCCATCAGCTCGCCGAGGTCCTTCGCCTCGAGGTTGCCGCCGTTGAGCAGGTCGAGGGACTCGTCCATGGTGGTGAACGCGAAAGCGCGCCCGGAGCCCTTCCACGCGACGGCCACGTAGCGGCTCGCAACCTGTGACTTGGCGAGCAGCTCGTTGAGGGCGAGGACCAACGCGTCTACCGGGGCTTTGCCTGACTGCATGGCGGCCCGGAGGGTGCCGGCCCGCAGCACGATCTCTCCCGTGGTTGCACGCTCGACGAAGAGCCCCGGGAGCTCCGGGGTGACCTCACCGAGGCGCCGCAGCATTGCCTTGGCGGTCTCGTCCTTGGCGGGTGTGAAGTACCGGTAGTCCGGCGTACCGAAAGGTACGTCGTTGTCGTCTTCGAAGGGGTTCAGCTCGGCTACAAGTGAATCCATGGACTCATGGACGGAGCACAAATCGCACCATTCAGGAAACAGTGTGTTTTTTGGCCCTGAACATCCCGACCCGGGCCATCTGGCCACGAACCCCGCAAACAGTTCACACCTCAGTGGCTCGGCGTCCGGCGGAAGCCGAGCCAGAGGACCATGCCCAGGATGAGCATTGCCAGGGTCACGGGGGAAGCGGGACTCCCCACCTCGCAACCGGATTCTGAACCCTGTTCGAGCGTCCCCGGGACCGTCGCCTCGCCGACCGTCGCCTCGCCGACCGGCGCCTCTCTGATCGGCGCCTCGCCAATCGGCGTTTCGGTTTCCCGTGGGTCCTGGGCCCGGTTGCGGGTCTTCGAGGTTCGCGTCGTGTCGCCCCCGGCGGATCCCTCGACGCGCCGGAGTTCCACCGTCGCATGGTCATTGCACGACGTCGACACGTAGCGTCCAGACAGCCGATTTGAGCCGACGGCGCGGAGCTCGTAGCGTTCGATCGTGCAAAAGCGCCAACCGGGTTCGGGGCGCTCCTCGACGATGCGTACGTCCCGGAGCCGTATCTGGGCACCGGCGCGGGTACCCTCGACCGCGCGAACGTTCCATCCGCTCTCTTCCCCCGACCATTGCAGCTCGCCGGTGAGGGAACCGCCTTCGCCGGGGCAGAGGCGCAGGTTGATGCGTACGCCGTCGTTTCCGTGGGCCTCGCCGAGCCACAGCTCGCAGCCGGCTCGTTCGGGCAGCAAGGGGGGGCGGGCTTCGGCGACCGACGCCGAGAGGGTCGCCGTCATGATCAGGAGCGCACCGCAGAACCGCGCTTCGGTGGGTATTCGACGGGGCACGGCCGCAGTCTACCGCTGTCCCCCGCCGCATGGCAGACCCAGCCGTGTTCGTATCCGATGGCCGTGAACGAGGCGTCGGACGACTCGGATGCCGACGTGGCGGGCCCGGGCCTTGCTTCAATTCCCGTCCTCATCGGGCGACGCAGAGGAGAAATCTTTCCTCGGAAGCGAATCTGTGTAGGAATTCGACGTCAGACACGGTCGTATATCGCTTCCAGAAGGCCTTCTTCATGCGCAACATCATATTCGCCACCCTCTCCCTTGCCTTTGTCCTCGTAGGCTGTGGCCCCTCCCACAACCTCTTCGCCGGGGGCAGACCTCTCTCCGTCCAGACCCAGCATCCGGGCAAGGTCGGGGTCGAGCAGGTCCCGCCGATCTTCCATGACGGTTCGGGCCTCGAGCGCCAACGCGGTCTGCCGCCGGGCTCACTTCAGCAGGAGGCGCGCATCGTCCGGGCCGATCCCCAGGGGCTCTGCTTCAACGTGACCCTCCGGGGCCTCGACGATCCGCGCTTCCCGGACCTCCGCAATTGGACGGTGCATTTCCGGTCGGTGGTCGCTGGTGAAGAAGTGGAATCGGTCCAGGACGACGCTCCGAACATCGAGCTCATCCCCGTCCAGACCCAGTCGTTTCAGGGCTTGGTGCCGGTCCAGGTTCAGGTGGGCTCCGAGACCGTGTGCTCTCAGACCGACAACGCGGGGCGCTGCGTACGCTGGCGCGAAGACGCGATCTACGGGACCAACTGGGTGCCTGGCACCGTCATGGTGTCAACCGGTGGCGGGAACATTTGCTACCCCAATACTCAGCACCTGACCCTCGATACCCGCGCCGTCGCCCTGCGACTCAACGCGGGTCGCAACTCTGGCGGCAGCGCGGCCGGGCCTGCGCGCCTCACCTACCAGTGGGACATCGCGGGGGCCGGGGGTCCGGCGACCAGCGGTGGCCAGCAGGGTGCGACCGCTCCCCCGCCTGCAAACGGCGGCGGACAGACCGTGCAGGTTCAGGAGTCGAGCGCCGGCGGAGACGGAACCGTCCCGGTCCAGTAGAAGCCCCCGCGGCCTCGGAGTCGCGGTCGCCCGCCTCAGATGAGCGTGATGCGCATGCGCTCGCGGGCGACGAACGCGCCGTCCCAGGCCGCCTGAGCTTCGCGTTCGACGTTCTCCATGAACGCGTCTTCGTGCTCGGGGGCGTGGTGGAAGATGGCGAGCTGCTTGACGTTGGCGCGCTGCGAGAGGCGCACGCCTTCCTGCCAGGTCGAGTGGCCCCAGCCGACCTTCTCGGGAAACTCCGCGTCGGTGTAGGTGCTGTCGTAGATCACTAGGTCGGACCCATCGATGAGTTCGAGGATGTTCTCGTCGTGCTTGCCCGGCACGTGCTCCGTGTCCGTCACGTAGCAAACGGACTTGCCGCCGCAGTTGATGCGATAGGCCGTCGCGCCCTGCGGGTGATTGAGCGCGGCGGTCTGGATCTCTAGCGAGCCGATGTCGAAGGTCTCTCCGGCGCGGAAGTCCTCGAAGCTCATGTTGGCGCGCAGGGTCTCGAGGGGGACGGGGAACATCGGGGTCGCCATCTGCCCTGCGAGGATCTGACGCACCCCGCCCATCTCCGAAAGGTGCCCAGCCTTGACGACGAAGCTGCAGGCGGGGTCGTAGCTCGGCCCGAAGAAGGGGAAGCCGTTGATGTGATCCCAGTGAGTGTGGGTCAGGAGAATGTGGGCGTGTTGAATGCCCCGTTTGACGAACGATTCCCCCAGCTCGCGGATGCCGCTGCCCGCATCCAGGATGATGCGGTGACCGTCGGCCTCTACTTCGATGCAGCTGGTATTGCCGCCGAACGCGATGTGGCGGGGAGTCGGGCAGGCGATAGACCCGCGCACCCCCCAGAATCTCACCCAGAAGCTCATCCGCTACCCCGACGGGAGCGTACCTATCGCGGCGCCAAAGGGAAAGCGCGTAGCGACCCTCTTTGCGCGGGTCGTCAGAGCCGAAATGGGAAGTTGATCGTGAAGCTTTCGCCGCTGAAGCGCGGGAATCGAGCCCGGCGCGCCTCCCGGGCCATGCAGGAGCCTTCCGGCGTGCCCGCGAAGGTGCCCCCGGTGTGGGCGCGCTGGACCCTCCCTGAGGGGTGGATGGTCACGTCCATGTTGGCTTGGCCATGGGCCCCATTGGCGCAGGCTTCCATGTAGCTCTGGATAGCGTGCATGCCCGTCTGGACCTCTTCGCGGCTGGGATGCTCCGGGAGGTCTGCCGACGCCGCGCTCTGGGCAGCCTCTCGTTCGGCCCGGGCCGCTGCGGCTATCTGCGAGCTCTCTTCGCGCTGCTCTCGGGCGCGGTCCGCCGCAGCCTCGGCGCGCCGGCCGTCGTCGCGGGTTGCCCGCTCGGAGTCCTCTGCGCCGCGCGGCCGAGTCTCGCCGCGGGTCTCGGACGTCCCCGGGCCTCGGTCGCTCCGGGCGGGGCGCCTCGAAGTCGCTTGGCCTTCTTCGGGACCATCGAAGACTGAAGGCACTGTCTCCGCGTTGGCGTGCGTGTCTTCCTCGCTGCCGCCCTCGTCGATGGGGGTCGCCGCGAGGTCATGGGTCGCGGCGGCGGATTCGGCTGGCTCAGATTCGTGCGCCATGACCCCGGGGTTGTCCGAGATATCGGGTGCCGGCCCCGTGGGCGGCTGGCTGACACCTCCCTCGACGACGACCTGCGGTCGCCCCTGCCGGGCAGCGCTCTGCACGCCGAAGGCGACGCCGGCACCGAGGACCAACGCGATGGCGGCCTGGGCCCACCGAGGAAGCCCTTTTCTGGAACGCGCGGGAGCGACGCTCGGGGGCATCGAGACGCGAATCATTGGCCCCGGCGCCTGCGATGCCATGGCGCTCTGCATGGCCACATCGAGGTCGACCTTTTCGGCCGCGTCGCTGGGTGTCCGGGGCGGCAGCGAGGAGATGGGTTTGATCTCCTCCAGCTCACTCACGCTCAGGCGTAGACCCGGAACCGACATGCGTGGAGAGTCCCCGTCTGGTGTCAAGTCATCGGACACAGGCACAC
>JAFDCW010000026.1 GCA_019312705.1 Deltaproteobacteria bacterium | reverse complement strand
CCCACCTCTGGACGGGGCCATGGGCGTATCCACACCGCCCCAGGGCGTCAGCCGGGTGGTCGTCCAGACCAAGTCGGGTATGGGTGCCGTCCAGACCAACCCGCCCCCGACCCCGCGCATCGCGGTCCGGGACGGCATGCTCGACCGTCTCACGCCGAAGGTTCCGATCCCCCCGGTCCTCGGCGACCACGACGAAGAGCCGCCCGAGAGGCCCGCCGACGGGATCGTACCCGTTGCAACCGAGGAGGGCATCTCGGGGCTCGTCATCAACAAAACCGACATCTTCGCCGGGGACCTCGAGGCGGAGCGTCTTTCCGCTAGCCTGGTGCCCGAAGAGCTCGGGGCGCGGCCCTCGCCACCCCCCGTGCCCGAAGGCGCTCCCACCATCGTCGACGCTCCCGTGTTCGAGGACTCCGCACCGGTCGACACCGCGCTGAAACAGGCATCGAAGTGGAACACCTGGACTCAGCCCCCCGATACCCCGCCGCGTAGTCGAACAAAGGCCGTCGCGTTGGCATTGTTGGTGCTGACGCTCTTCGTTGGCGCCTCGGTCGCGCTCTGGATCTTCGTACCCGAGGCTGGCGACGCCCCCGGCGATCCTGACGCCGTGGCCACGGCGGGGGACCCCGGGTCGGGTGCCGGGACGCCCATCGCTGCGGCGGATGACGCGGCCGTCGAAGACGCCGGTTCGGCTGCTCTCGACACCTCCCGGGACGGCGGGGCGGCCGCCGATACCGGTGCCGGCGCGTTGGCCGCGGCGGCTGCCGGTGACGGGACCGAAGACGACGGGACCGAAGACGACGGGACCGAAGACGAAGGCACGCCAGCCGGTATCGATCCGTCGCGCTCCGCCCGGTCCCTCGTCGCCGAGGGAGAGCGCCTGATTCGGCGGGATGACTTTGCGGCGGCGAGTCCCCTCCTCGAGCGGGCCTACGAGCTCGACCCCGACGACAACCACGTGCTCGCGGGCCTCGCTCGCGTCTACATCGCCCAGGGCGATGGTCCTCGGGCAGTCGAGATGGCCGCGGCGGCTTGCCAGAAGCGCGCCCGGCGGGCCAGCTACCGTATGCTCCTCGGTGAAGCGAATGAGCTCGTCGGCGACGTCGGAGCGGCCCGGCAGGCCTATGCGCGCGTGATCGCCCAAGAGCCAAACCACTCCGGGGCGCGCGAGCGTCTCGCAGCCCTCCGCGAGTAGTCCGGCGCCGGGGACGACCGTATCGCCGAGGCGGGCGCCCGCGCCGATCGGGCCGCCTCGGTACCCCCGTGGGCGCGCGTTCTGCCCTGAAATCCGCCCGAAACGACGCCCCGTCGTGTCAAGGCGTGCCAGCGGCCGTTGGCGCGATCCGTGCTTAGTCTAGGCCCGTGCGCGCTGACCTCCTCGCCCTGGCTGTGCTCATCTCGTGCCTGGGAAGTGGCTGCTACCTCTCCCATGAAGAGAGGGTGGTTCCCGACGCCGTGGCTGATGCGAGCGTCGACGCGCCCCTCGACGTCCTGCCTGACGTCCGGCCTGACGTCCTGCCCGACGTGCTCGACACGGGGGTCTGCGACGCCGGGCCGATCGAGCCTGGGCTGGAGCTCATGGTCGACATGCTCTTCGTGGTGGACAGCTCCGGTTCGATGTCCGAGGAGCAGAGGGCCCTGGCCCGGGAGTTCCCGCGCATGGTTCGCATGCTCGCGACCGGCGACGTCGACGAGGACGGCCGGCCGGAGTTCGAACCCGTGACCGACCTGCGGGTGGCGGTGATCACGACCGAGCTCGCAACCGGCGACATCGACGTCCCCGGATGCACTCCCTCGAGGCTCGACGGCGACGACGGCATTCTCCGTCGACACGGCTACTTCTGGCGCGAGGAGTGCGTCCGCGACTATCCGCCGTTTCTCGAGTTCCACGCGGGCGCTGCGGGGGCCGAGCGGTTCGTGCACGATTTCTCCTGCGTCGCTCAGGTCGGCACCACCGGTTGCGGTTACGAGCAGCCCCTCGAAGCCGCGCTCAAGGCGCTCACGCCATCGACGTCGGACATCACTTTCCTCGATGGGACGGGGCACCGCGATGGTGAGAACGCCGGCTTTGTCCGAGATGACGCGATCCTCGCCGTCCTCGTCATCACCGATGAGGATGACTGTTCGGTCGCCGATCCGGGGCTCTTCGACCTCGAGAGTGAGCGCTACCCCTACGACCCGATGGCCCCGAGTCCCCGCTGTTTTGCGTACCCGGAGGCGCTTACCTCCACCGACCGCTACATCGAGGGCTTCCAACGCTTCAAAGAGGGTGACCCCGATAGCTTCTTCTTCGCCGCCATCACCGGCGTGCCTCCGGACATGGTCGCCGAGCCGGCCTCCATCGACTACGACGCGTTGCGCGCCGACCCGCGCATGCAGCTACGCCTCGATCCCTCGAACCCCGAACGTCTCGCGGCAGCCTGCGACGTGGTGGGCATAGGCTACGCTGAGCCTGCGATCCGCATCCTCGGCGTCGCCGAGGGGCTCGGGGACAGCGCCACCGTGCGCTCCATCTGTGACGCGACCTTCACCGAGGCCCTCACTGGTATTACGGCGCAACTCGGCCGGGTGATCCGCCGCCGCCGCTGCCGTTGAGGCTCAGTTTGGGCGGTCCCGGAAGGGGAATGGAGGGGAATGGAGGGGCCCTGTTGACTCTCGCCATTCCCTGCTGAACACAGTGGGGTATGGATCGACGTCTTCTCTTGGCCCTTCTCTTGGCCCTCGGTGCGGTGGTTCTGGCCTCCTGCGCCACGAAAGGCACGCCCATCGAAGACGGGGGTGCGGGGTTCGACTCGTCCGTGATGATGATGGGAGATACCGGCGTGCGCGCTATCCCCGACGCCAACCTCGCCGCCTGTACCACCAGCAACGCCGAGGTGATGGAGGGCTTCGCCCCCGTCGACATCATCTACATCGTCGACTCTTCGGGCAGCATGTCGAACGAGGCCGAGCGTGTTCAGGAGAACATGAACGCCTTCAGTGCGGCCCTCGGCACCCTCGACCTCGACTATCGGGTCGTCATGATCACGACGAGTTCTTTCGTCTCCGTGCCGCCGCCCCTCGGTACGAGTGACCGCTACATGCTCATCGACCGGCCGGTAAGTTCCAGTGAGGCGCTCCAGGCCCTCCTCGACGAGTACCCCACCTACTCGAGCTTCCTGCGTCGGTCGGCGATCACCCACTTCGTGGTCGTGACCGACGACGAGTCGAGCCTGCCCGCCGATTCGTTTCTCACCCAGATGCGTACCAACCTCATGCGCAACTTCACCTTCCACGCCATTGCGTCGGAGATGGGCCCCACTTCCTTCACGAACCCCGATGGAGCGTGCCAGACCTCGACCGGCTTCCCCCCCGAGGGCGCGGCGTCTCCGGGGCTCGAGTACTACGCGTTGGCCCGCACGACCGGGGGCCTGACCTTTTCCATCTGCACCCCCGCCGCGGAATGGGGGGGGCTCTTCACCAACCTCACGGCGGCCATCGCCGTGCCCCGGGCGCTGCCCTGTCGCTACGAAGTACCGGCGGCCCCCGACGGCATGTCCCTCGACCCATTTCGGGTCAACGTGGTCTACACCTCGGGGGCAGGTACCGAAGAGGTGGTGCCCTACGTCGGGGGCACGCCGGGCACCGAGCCCGACTGCACTAGCGGCGGTTGGTACTACGAAGATGCAGACAGCGAGGTCGTGCTCATCTGCCCGAACAGCTGCACCGCCATCGAGACCGACATGACGGGCCGCATCGAGCTCGCCTTCGGCTGCGCCACGCTGCTCATCTGAGCCGCAGTCAGTCGGGAGGCGGGGGCGGGATGGAACCCAGGCCCAATAGGCTGCGGACCTTGCCGACGATGAGATCGAGGGCGACCTCGTTGTTGCCGCCTTCGGGCAGGATGATGTCGGCCCAGCGCTTGGAGGGCTCGACGAAGCGCAGGTGCATCGGGCGCACGGTCTCGTAGTACTGCTTGCGGATCGACTCGAATTCGCGCCCCCGCTGTTCGATGTCGCGACGGATACGCCGGAAGACTCGGATGTCGGCGTCGGTGTCGACGAAGATCTTGAGGTCGAAGAGGCTCCGGAGGCGGTCATCGACGAAGGTCAGGATACCCTCGACCACGATCACCGGAGTGGGCCTTGCCAAGGTCGTCTCAGCTTGACGCCGGTGGGTCGTGAAGTCGTAGAGCGGAACATCGACCTCCTGGCCCTTCTTGAGCTGCTCGAGGTGAGTGATGAGCAGCGCCGTGTCGAGGGAGTCGGGGTGATCGAAGTTGAGCGCGGCGAGCTCCGCGTCGGTCAAATCGGGCAGGTCCCGGTAGTAGCTGTCGTATTCCAGCATCGTGACGCTCGCCGCCGGCGCCGAGGCCGCCACGCGATGGGCGATGGTGGTCTTCCCCGACCCGGTTCCCCCAGCGATTCCGATGATGAACGGCCTCGGTTCCATGGCGCGGTCCTTACCACACGTGCCGTTTTCTTGCCGCCCTCGCCGGGCCCTGGCAGCGTCGGGCCATGCGCATCGTCACGGCCCTCGTGGTCGCCGCCTCGTTCCTCGGCGGCTGCCTTTATCAGAACATGAGCCCAGCCACGAAGCTCCGCGATAGCGTCGAAGCGGGCAATGAAGGGGCGCGCTGGGGCCGCATGGACATTGCCTACGAGCGCATCGCCCCCGAGTACGTGCGCGACTATGCTCGCCGCCACTACGACTGGGGTGACGGCATTCAGATGGCCGACCTCGACATCCTGCGCCTCGAGATGGCGGAGGACGAGGACTCCGCGAATGTGACCGTCGCCTTCGGCTGGTACGACTACGATACGATGATCCTCCACCGGACCGTGGTACGCCAGAAGTGGCGCAGCACCGGCTCGGGCTACTTCGTGCTTTTCGAAGAAGAGATCATCGACGGCTCCGACCAGCTCCTCGAACCCGAAGAAGAGGACGAAGAGGAAGAAGACGAGGCGCTCGCCGAGGGCGACCAGGACGAAGACGACGAAGACGACGACGAGGGTTGGGTCGACCAGGACGATGAAGCCGTCGCCGAAGACCTCGACGCGGACGACGACGAAGACGACGAAGACGGCGAAGACGACGACGACGACGAAGAGGTCGCTGCCGACGACGACGACGACGACGGTCAGCTCGCGAGGGCCGACCGAACGCGCCGTCGGAAGTGACTCCGCACCCCCCCCGAAGACCGTCCTATTTGATCCGGACGGTCTTCTTTCCCCCGTGGCGCGTGGGGGAGATCCCGATGGCATCGCGGACTCGTCGCATCGTTCGGGCGGCGATGATCCGGGCCTTCGCCGCGCCGCTGTCGAGGATGTCATCGAGCACGTCCGCTTCATTGCGGAGGTCTTCGAACTTTACGCGCATGGGGGCGATCTCTGTTTCGAGGGCCTCGTAGAGGTCCCCCTTGGCGTGGCCCCATCCGTATCCGCCGGCCCGGAGTTTTTCGGCGAGCGCCTCGGTGTCCCCGGCGCTCGCGATGAGTTGGTAGAGTTCGAAGACCGTCGAGCCCTTGGGTTCCTTCGGTGCTTCGAGATCTTCGGAGCTCGTCTTGATTCCCATGACCGCCTTACGCAGGCGCTTCGGAGGGTCGAAGAGCGGGATCGTATTGCCGAGGCTCTTGCTCATCTTCTGGCCGTCGGTGCCTGGGACTAGGGGGGCTTCGGTGATGCGCGCCTTGGGCACCACCACCGTGCCTTCGCCGAAGCGATGGTTGAGGCGCGTCGCGACGTCCCGGGCGATCTCGATGTGCTGTTGCTGGTCCTTGCCGACGGGGACCTCGTCGGTGCCGTAGAGCACGATGTCTGCCGCCATGAGCAGCGGGTAGTTGAAGAGGCCGACGTTGGCCTCGGCCCCTTTCGCGATCGCGTCCTTGTACGCGTGGCTACGCTCGAGGTGGCCGACGTTGAAGAGGCAGGCGAACACCCAGGCGAGCTCGAAGACCTCGGGGATGTCCGACTGTCGGAAGAGGATCGTCTCGTTCGGGTTGAGGCCACAGGCGAGCCAACTCGCGGCGACGTCATGCACGTGCTGCCGTAGCTTGGCGGCGTCGTGGATCGAGGTCAGGGCGTGGTAGTCGGCGATGAAGTAGAGCGTCTTGTACTCCCCGGCCATGCGCAGGGCGGGCCTGATCGCTCCGAGGTAGTTGCCGATGTGCGGCAGGTTCGTCGGCTTGATCCCGGTCAGGGAAGTCTTCGTCGTCTCGGTCATGATCTGGGGGAAAGCCTATACCGTCCCCCCACCGTTAGAAACGGTAGGCGAGCTTGAGGGAGCCGCCCAGGGTGGCCGCTCCGATGCTCATGTACTGGACCTCGAGGACCGCGGCTTCGAGGGAGACTTCGCCGGTGAAGCGCCAGGAGACCGTGGGCGCCGCGCGCACCATGAAGGACGCGCTCTTGTTTCCGGTGAGCTGCTGAAAGAGGCCGACTTCGAGAGCCAAGCCGATGAAAAGCGGCACATTCTGAAAGAAGCTGTGCAGGTAGGCCAAGCCCCCGGAGAGGGTCAGGCCGCTCGCCGAGCCTCCGAATCCCCCGATCGTCGCGCGCAGTTCGAAACCATCGAGGCCCTCGAAAGTACGACCGACGGTTCCCGAGATGCCCCAGAGCATGCCCCCGGACGCCCCCGCGGGGGTCGCCACGATGGGCCTCAGGTCGAGGCCCGCACTGATCATCCACGGCGTGCTGCGTTGTCCATATCGCTCGCGCCCCTCCCAGGTGGCTTGCCGCTCGGCCTCAACGGCTGCGGCCCGCTCGCGCTCCCGGGCGAGGAACTCTTCGCGGGCGGCTTCTTCCCGCGCGCGCTCCTCTTCGGCTTCTCGCGCTGCCTCTTCGGCTTCTTGCCGAAGGCGCTCGGCCTCGGCCGCCTCCGCGGCACGGGTTGCCGCGTCGTCGGGCTCTTCGGTGAGTCGCACGGCGTCGTCGCCGAGGCCTTCTCGCCGCAGCATCGCCGCCAGCACGTCCCGGAGGCGGAGCGCCTCACCGTCACCGAGCATGCTGACCTCGATGTGTTCGAGGCGACCATCGGCGGCTTGGCCGACATGGAGCTCGAGGCGATAACGAGCGCGCCTCCCCGAGACCTTCGGGACGACGACCCACTGGCTGCGTTCCATCTCGGCGACGGCGCGCATCTCGTTGCCGGTGGCGGGCGGCGTGTCGGCGAGTTCGGCCGAGACGTTCATGGGCTGGTGTTCGAGGGAAATCAGCGCGTCGGCGAGGGCCTCCTCGACGTGATCCCGGAGCTCTTCATCGCCCTCGCCCCCCGGGGGGAAAAGCAGGACTTGGTCTGCCCGGGCCAGACGCGGCGCGGCGAGGCAGAGCCCGAGGAGAAGCGTCCATACCGCGGTGCGGGCCGCGCCCCCGAGGGAGGGGCGGCCGGGGGGTCCGTGCGGGATCGTGAACTGGAGTCGTCGCATCGTGCTTTGGATCCGAGAACGGCCGTTCACGAAGAAAGGACCGCTCTTGGGGGTTCTACCGCAGATGACATGTTTTCCAGCAAGGAACGATCCACCTCGCACCTCGAGCGGCGAATGGGCCGACCGGTGCTATCATCCCGCTCCGATGATTCGCCCCCCCCTACCTATGGTCATAGCCCTCGCCATGGCCCTATCCCTGATCGCCTGCGGTGGGGCGAGCTCTGGGCGCAGTGGCACGACCCCGGCGTCGATCGAAGTCCCCGAGGAAATCACCGGCGAGACCTATCCCGAATATGCGCGCATCTATTTCGGGCTCAAGGTCGACGACGGCGCGCGCCGGCCGCTCCGGGAGCGCCTCGTCGCGTACCTCGCCGCTGACGGCGAGGCACTGCTCGAAGACGAAGAATACGACGAGGTCGTCGAGCGCTTCCGCGCGATGACCGACTTCTACTCGCCAGAAGACTTCGGCGGTGGCCGTGTGCCGCAGGCGATCGCGCCCTTCGCCCACTACCTCATCGATCACGGTTCACCGCGAGGCGACGAAGCCGCGGTCCTGTCGGCGCTGCTCATGCTCGAGGCCCTCTCCGAGGGTGAGCACCGGGCCGAATACGAAGGCCTCGTCGCTTGGGGGCGTGAAGCCCGGGCGACCCTGCCGAGCGCCATCGAGCGCTACACGCGACTGATCGAGGTGTGGGAGGAGCACGCCGAACTCACCGCGACCCCCGAGGTGCTCGACTTTCTCGTGCGCCTGCACATCGAACGGCGGGACGCCATCATCCAGCTGATCCCCGGCGACGGGCCCGGGCTGTCGCTGCCCGGCGGCATGAGTTTCGCCGAGCTGCGCACGGCTCCGATGATCCTCCGCCGTGCGCCCCTCGACGTCGCCGGTGTCTACCTCGCCCACGCTGACATCGCGAGCGCGCTCAATCGCGTGGAGTCCATGGGCGACGCCGGCGGGTCCGAGATGGCCCTGATTCGGGCCCTCCGTGACGCCCGCGACGGCGATGACGACTCGCAGCTCGAGATCGCGTTTGCCTATGCCGAGGGGCGCCCATCGGTCGCCCGGGGGCTCTGTCGCCACGGCTTCCGCCGGCGCCCCGATGATGCCCGCTATCCCGTCTGTCTCGCCCGGGTGGCCGCCGCTGAAGACGATTTCGCGATGGCGACCGGTTGGTATGCCACGGCGATCGAGATCTCACCGGAAGAGCGCGGTCTCTACGACGAAGCCCTCGACAACCTCGGTGCATTCATCGCCCGGGGGCTCTTCGATTCGGACCCGACCGACGCCCGCGCCATGGCCCGGGCCGCCGAGACCATCCTCGAGGAGCGCACCCGGCGCTTCCCGGACAGCGAGCCCTCGGTGACCCCGGAGCGTCTGCAATACGTCGTCGGCCTCCTCGAGATGAACGCGGGCAACCCGGCCGAGGCCCGTCGCCGCCTCGAAGCGAGCGTGGCCGCCCGCGACACCGCCGATGCTCAGCTCGAGCTCGGCCGCATCGCCGAAGGCACCAGCCACCCCGCAGATGCCGCCCGCCATTACCGCCGGGCCCTCGACCTCATCGTCGGCGATGGCCAGGACGCCGCCCGGGCCGAGCTGACCGAGCATCTCGGAGACGCCCTCCGGGCTGCCGGTGACGCCCAGCAATCCGAGCGCATGTATCGGCAATCCCTCGAGCTGTGGGAGGGCATCGGCCGGAGCCTCGACGGCGAAGACCGGGCCCAGGTCGACGTGCGCCGCGGAATCCTCCTCAGTTTCCTCGGCCGCGACGAAGACGCCGCAGAAGCTTTCCGTGCCGCGATGGAGGCGGCCCCGGGGGTCCGCGAGATCTACGCCCGGATCATCAGTCACCTCGTCGTCGTCGCGCCGAACGTCGAGTTGGCCAACGACGTCTTTGTCCGCGCCCAGCGCCAGGTGACCCTCGAGCCCGAATGGAAGGTCTATTTCGCTCTCTGGGTCGAGGCCATCGCCGCCCGGGCCGGCACCGAAACGGGGCCCGAGGCTGCCGCGGTTCTGCGCTCCCACGCGACCGGCCAGGAGTGGTGGGCCCAGCTCGCCCGCTTCGGCGTCGGAGATCTGCCCTTCGCCCAGCTCCTCGATGCCGCCGCCAACGTCGGACAGCGCACCGAGGCTCACTTCTACGAGGGTACGCGCCTGCTGCGCGCTGGCGACCAGGCCGCGGCCAAGAGGCAGTTCGAGGTCGTCCTCGAATCCCACATGGTGAACTTCTACGAGTTCATCATGGCCCTCGAGCTCGCCGAAACCGGTAACTAGGCTCTTCTTTGCGCGAGTCCGACCCGTCGCCGGTGTCGATCCCCGCCTGGGCTGTGCTCGCGCTGCCCGCCGGGGCCTTCGTGGGCATTCGCGCCATGGTGCAGGTGACGGCGGCGCTCCGGTCCCTCACCCGGGGCCAGAGCCTCGCCGAGGCGACCCGCGAAGCCCTCCTCGACCCGGCGAACCTCGCGGTGATTCAGCTCGCTGGTTTCGGGGTCGCCATCGTCGCGGGCCTCTACGCCTTTGCGGCGGACCGTCGCCCTCGAGTGGCCCTGCACGTGGTCCCGGTGCCCCTGCCCATCATCACCCTTGCCCTCGTCGGTGGCGCAGCCCTGCAGTTTCCCTTGGCCGAGGTGGGCAACCTGATGGCCGAGATCTTCCCACGGTCCCTCGAAGCGCAGCTGACTCAAGCCCGCCTACTGACCCCGACCGGGCCGGGCTCGGCCCTCGCGATCATCGCCGCCGTCGTCGTCGTGGCGCCCTTGACCGAAGAGTTGCTCTTTCGCGGCCTCCTGCTCCCGGGCCTCGCCGAGCGCTACGGGTCGACTTTTGCGCTCGGGGCGACGGCGCTCACCTTTGGCCTCATCCATGTCGAGCCCGGCGCCATCGTCTACGCGAGCATCGCGGGTTTCATCGTCGGTGCCGTCGCCTTGCGCACCGGCAGCGTGCTGCCGGCCATTGCCATGCATGCAGCGACCAACGCCATGCCCGTCCTGGTGCCCGAGCGTCTCCTGCGCATCCGAGGCTTCAATACGGTCTCCGAGGAGGTGTACCATCTGCCCCTGCCCCTCCTTCTCGGCTCCGGGCTCGTCGCAGCAGCTTCCATCCTCGCCTTGGCCCGCTACCACGACCTGATGACGGATGAAGACCAAACCTAGCCGTATGCCCCCAAGCCCCCCCGTTGCTGGTACCGCCCTCGTGCTCTGCGGTGGCGGCATCACCGGCGCCTTCTACGAGGTCGGTTGCCTGGCCGCCCTCGAGGAGGCGTTTGTCGATTTCCGGGCGTGTGACTTCGAGTACTTCGTCGGCACCTCGAGCGGCTCGACGGTGGCCCTGGCGTTGGCCGGGGGCATCGACGCGACCCGGCTCTACCGAGCCCTCCTCGACCCCGCCGACGACTTCTTTCCCCTCCAGCGCCACCACCTTCTGCGCTTCGACTTCCGTGAATGGCGACGGGTATTCACGACCGCCCTCGGCTCGGCCCGGCACCTCTTCTCATCGGCGACGTCCAAACCTCTCGAGCTCGATGTTTGGAACGAGTTCGAGCGATTCACCGATTCCCTGCCCGCGGGCATCTTCTCCATCGACGCCTACGAGCGCTTTCTCACCGACTTCATGCGGCGCCGGGGCATCGGCGCGACCTTCTCCTCGCTGCCCCGCAAGCTCGTCCTGGTCGCCAACGACCTCGACGACGGTCGCCGAGCGGTCTTTGGCGAAGGCGACCTGGCGCGCATCCCGGTGGCTCAGGCTGTCGTCGCCTCGAGCGCCACCCCGGCGCTCTTCGTCCCGGTCCGCGTCGGGGACCGAGACTACATCGACGGAGGCCTCGGCGAGGTGGGCCACGTCGACATCGCCGAGGAGCTCGGAGCGGACACGGTCCTGGTGATCAACCCGATGGTCCCGATCCGCGCCGACATCCAGAATCGCAACGTGCCCACGGGCACCGGCAAACAGAAGCGGGTCCGCGACAAGGGAATCCTCTGGGTCTACAACCAGGCCTGGCGCCTGCGCACCGAGGGCCGCTTTCACCGGCTCCTCGACGACTACCGCGCCGTGCACACCGACACGAAGGTCCTGCTCCTCGAGCCGGCCCCCGACGACGCTGTGATGTTCATGTACTCGCCGATGAACTTCGCCGCCCGCCGGGTGATCCTCGAAGACGGCTACACGACCACCAAGGCCCTCCTCGCCGACCCCGACGCCCCCTTGCGCAAAGCCCTCGAGGCCAAAGGCCTCGAACACAGCGCCGAATAGGCGGGCGCGCCCCGGCGACCGGGGCCCTGAAACTCTCTAGAGCGGCGATCGGTTTGGATGTGCGATGAGATCGTGTCGAGAGTGGTTTGATGGACGGCTCGCGGTCACGACGACAGGGCACATCCCCTTTCGAGGGGCCGTGGGACGGTCAGCAGGCCGCTATCGGCGCGAGATCGCGCGGCATTCAAACCGGTCGCCGCTCTAGAACGTGGCGTTGAGCGACCAGCCATCGAGCGTTCCATTGTCCGCCCGCGCGTTGTCGCCCACGACGAGCTTCCACTCGCCTTCGATGTCTTCGCCGTTGAAGTCATCGATGGTGTAGGTCTCGATGAGGTTATCCTGGCTGCCGCCCTCGCGGTCGTGCAGCGAAATCTCAGTGTCGCCCTTCACGAGGAAGACTCGCAGGTCTCCGCGGTAGGTGTGGGTGATGGTCACCGTCACCGAGAGGCTGGAGATGGTGGCGCTCTCGGTCACGTTGATCGTGCTCTCGGTCCCGGCGATGGTGTTGTCGGGGATGGCGATGCTGTTGTTGTTCTCGTAGGTGCCGGCGGGCATCGCGCAGGCCGGGTCGGCGCTGCAGGCCGGGTCCGCGCAGTCGGCGGCGCCGTTGCGGTCGTTGTCCGCACCGTCGTTGCAGACCTCGGCTACCCGTACGATCTCCGGGAGCCCCGAGACGTAGGCGCTGAGGCTGTCGACGTAGTCGTAGCTGATCCAACCGTAGCCAGCGCCGAACTCGTTGGTGACGCCGAAGGAGCCCGTGCCCCAGCTGTTGCGGAAGAGGAAGAAGCCCTTCTCCATCACCTCGTTGCCGTCCGCGTCGACCACGCCTTCGCCCTGGGCGTCGCGCTTCTGGACCTCGAGCTCGTCGTCCCAGCCCAGCAGCACGAAGGAGTGACCGGCGCGCTTCTCGAGGCTGATCCTTCGGTCCTCGGCGTTCGGCGCGAGCACGTAGCCGTTAGCGAAGTACTCGCTCGACGTCGGCAGCTGCGACCGGCGGTGATTCCAGGACTGGTAGTAGAAGGTCCCGCCGACGACCACCGCGGTGTTGGTCTCGACCATGTGGGCCTTGATGCTGCGCGCCCGCGAGTTGATCCAGCGGCCTGCCGGCAGCTCGAAGCGCTCGGCGGCCAGCATCTCGTCCGTCGGCGCCCCGTTGGTGTAGCAGCGGGTCGGCTGGTCATCTTCGCCGGTGCATGCGGCGTCGTCACTGCTGGTCCACTTGTTGATTTCGTAGGGCCACACCGCCTCTTCGACGATGCCGTAGCGGTTGATCGCCTGGAGGTTGTAGTTGGCGCTGCTGCCCCCGGAGTTCGGGAAGCTCCTGACCTCGAACTTCGCCGACCACTGGAGGAACTGCTCCGAGAAATCGGGGTTCGGGGTGCTGCCCTCGGCGATGTAGAGGTGCTCCATCAGGCCGACGGTGGAGAAGATCGAGCAAACCCCGCGCTTCCCTTGGCTGCGGATCGGCGCCATCAGATGATGGAGGTCGAACTGCGCCGGGTAGACGTCGTCGGCCTTGCCTTCGAAGGGAAGGTCCGCGTTGTCCGGTACGCCGTCGAGCAGCTCGTCAGCGCTGGCGAGGGTCGGGTCGTTGTCGATCGGGCCGGTGTCGCCGCCTTCGACGGCGCAGCCGCCGAGGGCGAGGAGGCAGAGAATGGTTACGAGCTTTTTCATCGTAGCCCGACGGCTTCGCACGCATCGTGCCACCGAGAATGCCCATGTTTCCCTGTTGATCCCCCCCCTCGGGGTGGCAACTCGAGTTGCCTTAAGCGTCCGGCGGCCAGTCCCCTGGCCGCCACTTCAGCGCGCCTTCCGGGGCCGCTCAGGGGGTGCAGCCGTGGGCGTCGCGGACGCGCTGAATCTCTTCGACGAGCATGGGGTCTTCGACGAGGGCGAAGAGCGCCGCGTCGTTGATGCCGAGGGAGGCGGTATCCCGGGTGATTTCGAGGAAGAGCCAGGCCCGGCCCCAGATGGTCAGGATCATCTCGCGCCAGCAGGCATCACCGAGGATGAAGGAGTGGGCCGCCGGGAAGTCGAGGCGCGCCATGCGCAGGTAGCGTTCGATGTACCAAAGGAAGGTCAGGATGCCGTCCTTGGCGGTGGTTCGCTGGCCCGGGGTCATCTGGTCGGCGAAGGCATATTCGGTCGCGAGGGAGTTGACGTATTGCAGCGCCTCCTCGAGCACAGAGTTGAATCCCTGGTC
>JAFDCW010000456.1 GCA_019312705.1 Deltaproteobacteria bacterium | reverse complement strand
GCCGACCCAACACCCAAGGCACAGCCGACCACGAGGCCGCAGGTCAAAAGTGCTGAGGAATTGAGGTACGGGCGCATGCAGGCGCCTGACACTGCAGAAGCCAGGCCACCCAGTTCTGACGCACACTGGCACACACTCACCCCATCGATGTTTAGGCGCGCCGTTCTGCTACATCTGCGTCGTGCGTGATTTGGACGAACTCCAGGCCTTCATCGACGACGACCAAGGCCTGCGCGGCCTCCGTGATGAAATCGTCCCCCGCCTCGGCGACGACCCCGGCCACGACCTCTCCCACGCCCTCCGCGTGTCGCTGTGGACGATACGCCTCGGGGGGGCGGGGGTCGGCCCCCGGGCCGCGATCGCCGCGGCACTGCTGCACGATGTGGTGAACCTGCCCAAGGACTCCCCCGAGCGCAGCCGAGCCTCGGAACGCTCGGCCGCCGTCGCCGAGGCGTTGCTCCCGAGGCGCGGCTTCAGGCCGGAAGAAGTCACCGAAATTGCTCAGGCCGTGCGCGACCACAGTTACAGCCGCGGCGCGACGCCCACCTCCCCCCTCGGCAGGGCCCTCCAGGATGCCGACCGCCTCGAAGCCCTCGGGGCCCTCGGCGTCTTTCGCGCCGTGTCCTGTGGAGCGCGCATGGGCTCCCGGTACTTTCACGACAGAGACCCCTGGGCGAACGCTCGGGAGCTGAACGACCGCACGTTCACGGTGGACCACTTTTTCGAAAAGCTCCTGCTCCTCGAAGGCACCATGCAAACCGAAGGTGGGCGCTCGGAAGCGGGTCGCCGGACGGCCTTCATGCGCGGCTTCCTCGGCCAGTTGGCCGAGGAGATCGGGGCGCCGCTCCCAGACCCAGTAGTTGCCGTGACCGACTGACCGTCGAGCAGCCGCCGGCGGCTACTCAGGCGAGAAAGGCGTCGACGAGGGCCTGGGGGTCGGCCCCGGCGAGCTTACGCACGGTCCGGCCGTCGGCGCATACAGTCTCGCCGCGCATCACGCGGTGTTTGCACACCAAGAAGCCCTCGGCGGTCTGGCCGATGGGAGTCGTTTCGACGGTGACCTGGTCGAGGGCCACGGCGCCGGCCCGGAATGTGATGGTCTCGGCGACGGGCGACAGCGCCACGGGGCTGAGACCCGCCGTCACCATGTGACGGCTGATCGCTTCGTCGCAGAAGTCGAGGTAGGCGGGGTGGTTCACGTGATCCAAGGGATCCATGTCGGTGAACCAGACGTCAAAGGAGAAGCGTCGCGTCGGGCCCTCGAGAGCCTCGAAGGCAGGCATGACGACCGACGGGTCCTCGACGTGAACCGGAAACGCGTCGAGGAGCCCCCGGCCGGCGCGCATGGGCGAGAGGTCCGCGCTGACGAAGACCCATTCCTGGGTGGCCGCGGCGACGAGCCCCGCTTCGCCGATGAGGCGCAACTGTCGCGTGGAGAACATCTCTCGGCGGAAGCGCGAGACCCAGGTTCGGGCCCGGGTCTGCTCACCGTACTCCGCCTCGCGGTGGTGGCAGACTGTCATGGTGCGCACGATGAACGCCGCGCCCTCTTGCCGGTAACGCGCCGGCGGCCACCCGGCGAGAGTCGACGCTTCGACCGCTGCTTCCTGGAAGCAGCGCCACACGTCCCCAGCCCGCGCGGCGTCCCGCGCCGAAAACGCGTGGCGCGGAATGCGCAACGGAAACTCCCAAACGGGCTCGACCACGGCGACCTCGGGGCCGATCAGTGGGTGCGAAGGTTCCAGGTCTTGGTGACCCGGCCCGACGTATCGAAGCCGACGATCAGGATCGGAAGCGCGCCGGTGCGACCGTCACCCATCTGGCCCACGGTGTAGAACCAGTCGTTGCCGTCGTAGCCGTGCTCCTGGCACCGCGGGTGGCGTGAGCACTGGTCCCCACGGCCGATGGCCTCTTCGACCTCAGCGCGGAACATGCCGTGCAAAAGCGTATTGTCGAGGATGGCCTCGACGAGGCGGCTGTTCTCCTGACTCTCCTCGGGGCTGCTGATGTCTCGCTCGATGGCAGCGCGCAGCTGCGGCAGGCCCTCCTCGCGAGACATGGTGGCCCCGCACCCGGCCAGGGTGATGACCAGGGTGAATAGCGAGGAGGAGACGAGGGTGAGGATGACGATGCGCATGGGGGCGGATGATACGTACGTCGGGACGCGTCCTGCAACGCTCACGGGACGGCAGGCTCGTCGCCCCGGGACTCCGGTGACTCCGACGACTCCGGCGACTCGGGAGCACCGGGCGGCTCAGACAATGCATTCTGGGCCTCGCAGGCGGAGCTCAGCCCCTCATCGCAAGCCATCCCGTAGAGTTCCCGGGCGCGGGAGGGGTCTTCCTCGACCCCGCGCCCCTCGGCGGTGAGCCAGGCGAGGTTGTTGCACCCCTCGGGGCTGCCGGCGCTACAGGCGCGTAGGTAGAGTTCGGCGGCCTGGGCCTCGTCGACGTCGACGCCGTCACCGAGTCGGTGGCGGTTGCCGAGGTTGAAGCAACCGTCTCCGTGGTTGGCGTCGCAGGCCTGGGTGAAGAGAGCGATGGCCCGGTCGAGATCCTCGGGCACGCCGTCGCCGCGCTGATAGAGCAACGCGAGGTTGTTGCACCCCGCGGCTTCACCGGCAGTGCAGGCCTGGTTGTAGTAGGTCGCGGCACGCACCGGGTCCGTGGCGACGCCGCTGCCCTCCTCGTAGGCCAGGCCTAGGAACGCACACCCGTAGGGCACCTCGTGGCCACACGCCCACTCGGCCCGGTCGAGGGCCTCGCTTCTGCGACCCGCTGACCACGCCGCGTAGATCTCCACCTCGCACCGGTCGGGCTCGCAAGAAAGGGGGGCGTCTTCGGGGATGGGCTCGAGGGCGCCACTCGCACTCACGCTGCCACCGCCGCAAGCCGCGAGCAGGAACGCGCCGAAGGCGCCGAAGCGGATGAGCCGGAGCATGGGGAGAGACTAGCGAAAACCGGGGCCGATGGCCCGGTCTCCCCGTCGATTGACTCGCAGTCCGTCCCGACTACAGTGCGGCGCCATGATGCACGGAGCGGTCCCGAATATCCTAAGCGCGGTAGGACATACCCCCCTCGTCAAGCTCAACCACGTCGCGAAGGACGTCGTCGCCGACATCTACGTGAAGTGCGAGCACATGAATCCGGGCGGCTCCATGAAGGACCGCATGGCGATCAACATGATCGACCAGGCCGAAGCCCGGGGGGAGCTCAAGCCCGGCGGCACGATCATCGAGGCCACGAGCGGCAATACCGGCGCGTCGCTGGCCATGATCGCCGCGGTGCGCGGGTACTCGTGCATCTTCATCATGCCGGACAAGATGAGCCACGAGAAGATCGCCGGGCTCCGGGCCTTCGGCGCCAAGGTCGTCGTCTGCCCGACGGCCGTCGAGCCCGACGACCCGCGCAGCTACTACTCGGTCGCCGAGAAGCTCGCGACGGACACCCGCAACTCGTTTTACACGCGCCAGTACCACAACCAGGACAACCCCGAGGGTCACTACCAATCGACGGGTCCCGAGCTCTGGGAAGAGACCAACGGCGAGATGCACGTCTTCATCGCCGGCCTCGGCACCGGGGGCACCATCTCCGGCACGGGCAAGTTCCTCAAAGAGAAGAACCCCGACATCCAGCTCATCGGCGTCGACCCCGTCGGCTCCCTCTACTACGACTTCGTCAAGACCGGCCGGGTCACCAAGCCCTTCACATACAAAGTCGAAGGCATCGGCGAGGACTTCTTCCCGTCGACGGCCCACCTCGACATCCTCGACGACGTTGTCCGGGTCGACGACAAAGAGTGCTTCTTGATGACCCGGGAGCTCGTCCAGAAGGAAGGGCTCTACGTCGGCGGGTCCTCCGGTGCCGCGGTCGCCGGGGCCATCAAGTACGCCCAGCAGAGGAATAAGAAAGAGAACATCGTCGTTCTCATCTGTGACTCGGCCTCGAAGTACATCTCGAAGATCTTCAATGACGACTGGATGCGCGACAACGGCTACCTCGAAGAAGGAACCAGCCTCGGAGTCGTGGCGGACCTGCTGAAGACCAAGAGCAGCGGCGTGATCACGGCCAAGCCGACGGACCGGGTCCGCGACGTCATCGGCAAGATGAAGGACCACGGCATCTCGCAGCTCCCGGTGGTCAAGGACGGTAAGCTCGTCGGCGCCCTGGCCGAGGTGGACCTCCTGCGTTTCCTCGTCGGCGGCGAGTACTCCCTCAACAGCACCGTCGAGCCCCTCGTCGAGAGCCAATACGCGACCTGCACGCCCCAAACCAAGCTCGAGCTCGTCCAGACCATGCTCGGCGACGTGAAGATGAGCATCGTCCTCGACGGGGACGACGTAATCGGCGTCATCACCAAGATCGACCTGATCGACTTCCTGGTGAGACGAGCTTCCTAAAACAGTATCGCCTGGAGCGCGATCCACGGCGCGATCTGGCCCCGGTTCCTGCGCTGCCTGCTCACCTACAAAAAGTAGGCTGCGCGGGCTGCTCGGAACCGAGACCACCTCGCTTGTGTCTCACGCTCCATCCGACACTGTTTGGAGAGCTCTACGGGGCCGCTCGGAAGAAAAGCGGTCACAAACAGGGCGCTCGTCGCCACGGACAGGGCAGATCCGTGAAGCGTCCATTCTTTTCAGCCCTTCTCGCCATCGCCGTTGCCCTGCCGCTGCTCGCCGGAGGAGCGCCGGGTCGGGCCCAAGACGGCCAAAACGGCCAAAACGGCCAAGGCGCCCGCGTGCGCGAAGCTCGCCCGGACGACCGGA
>JAFDCW010000455.1 GCA_019312705.1 Deltaproteobacteria bacterium | reverse complement strand
GGAGACCGCGACGGTGACCTGATCTCCGAGGCGTCGGGGCCGGTGCACCGCCATACCAACATGCCCCTCTTCCTCGGAGGCCAGGGGGGCGGCGCCGTGACCTCGGGGCGCCACATCGAGTGGACCGGTGACGAACCGGTCGCCGACCTCTACATCTCGATGCTGGCCGCGGCGGGGGTGGACGTCGATACCTTCGGCGTCGAGGGTACGGGCCCAATCTCGCAACTCGCGGGCTGAACGCTACTTGACGTTCGCGTCGGCGTCGGCGGCAATGCGCGCGAAGATCGTATCGACGAGCCAGTGCAAGTGTGCGGCCCGTTCGGCGAGGGCCTCCTCGCTCATCATCGGTCCACGAAAGACCTCTTCGAGGGCCTGGGCGTGACTGAAGTAGTGATTGATAGCGCCGGTGACGGTGACGTAGAGGTGCTCGATCGAGCTGAGCCCCTTGTCGGGGATCGCCCCCTCCACCTCCTGCCGGAGCCAATCGACGAGGGGGGTGACGCTCTTCTGGATGTTGGCGCTGTGCGGCGAGCCGGAGGCCAATACGCTGATCACGAGCATCAGGTAGCGCCGATTTTCGACGAGGTACCGGAAGTACACGTCGACGACGCGATGCATGCGTGCCCGGGGGTCTCCCTCGCCGGCGACGGCCTGGGTGAATAGCTCGCGCTGCCGCTCGTAGTAGCCGTCGAGGACCTCCTCGAAGAGCTGCTCCTTGCTGCCGTAGTGATAGAAGACCGCGGCCTTGGTCACGCCGGCCTGGCCCGCGATCGTCGCGACGCTGGTGCCCTCGTAGCCGGTGGCGCAGAAGAGTTCTGCCGCCGCCTCTCGAATCTTCGCCCGGGCGGGGGCTTCGGATGAAGAGCGGGCGGGGGCTGACTCAGACTTCGTCATTTGCATCGCGGGCACATGTCATCACCAAATACGGACCATAGCTCCGGACCCGGGTATAGACAAACCCTCCGGTCCCCTGGGGCCCCAGGGCGTCAGCCCGTGCGCGTGATGACGTGGTAGCCAAAATCGGTTTCCACGACTCCGCTCACGTCACCGACGTTCATTCCGAAGGCCGTTTCCTCGAACGCTTTGACCATCTGGCCGCGGCCAAAGCTGCCGAGGTCGCCGCCGCTCTTCCCGGAGGGGCAGTCCGAGTGCTCTTCGGCGAGGGCTGCAAAATCACCGCCGCCATCGATGCTCGCCTTGAGTTCGGCGATTTGGGTCTCGGCCTCGGCCTTGGACCGAGCCGCGGACGAACGGGAGGACCCCGCATACATGAGGAGGATGTGGCTGGCGCGGACCTGTTCAGACATGGTGTTCCCTTTTTACTTCTTCGATCGATTGGCGCGCTTCCGCGTTTGGGGGGGCAGCGTCAGCCGCCCGGCGGCCTCGCAGGCCGCGGCAGATAGAGGACCTCGGCGCCGTCCTGAATCGACAGCGACGGCGAGCCGGTGCTCGCGCTGGCGACGCTCATACCGCCGACGCTGAGCATGCCCAGCTGGTTCAGTGCGCTCGTGGTGTGCATTGCCCGGGGGCTGCGCATCACGAAGCGCGACGGGGAGAGCTCGGCGTTGCCCGAGGAGATCCGACCGGTGAAGAGCTCGACGCTCGGCTGGGTGGTCCACAGGAGGTTGGCGATGCCGCCGGAGATCGCGACGCTGCCGTCGTCGAGGGTGGCGACGCCGGCCAGAGCGTGGGGTGAGTTCGTCGCGGCGCCGAGGACGTCGCCGGTCGCGCCATCGACGGAGTGGCTTCGCGGCGGGCCCCCGCCCATCGACGGGCAGAGTTCGGTCCCGGCGAAGTCGGGCACGGAGCCTCCAGGGATGCACAACGGCCCGAGCCAGCCGACCACCAGCGCGTGGTCACCGCTGGTGCCTATCGCCGCGACCGAAGGCGCGAAGAGAGCAAACTCGGGATGATCGCCAGCCCCGGGGTAGGAGGTGGTCGTCCCATTCTCGACGCTGCCATTGGCCGCCGTCGGGTCCGGGGTCCAGATCTCTGCAAGCTCGTCGTTGCTCGCGGCTGCGGGGCTGCCGCCGAAGATCCACACCTGCCCCGAGGCGAGTTCGACGACGCAGGGGGATGTCCGGGCGGTCGAGAGCATGGCCCCGGTATTGTCGTAGGTGCCATAACCGCCGGCCTTCTGATCGTCGTAGACCTCGTAGGTCGCGTGAGCAGAATCGCCGTCCCGGCCGCCAACGATTAAGATGCGGTTGCCGTCAGTGCCGAGGGTCGCGGTCGCGGAATGAAGAAAACGCCTTTGATTCAGGCGCCCAACGACGCCGCCGTTGGCAGCGGAGCCGGTGAAGCCGCCGCGCCCCGGGTCGCCGTCACCGTCGACATCGTGCTCTTCGCGGTTGGCATCATGGAGGAAGACCTCGAAGCTCGCGTGGGCACCCGGCGTGTCGTCGGCGTTCAGCGGCTCCAAGATCGGTGTGTAGCCCGAGGGAGCCGTGGGGTCGCCTATGGGGATGAGGCCGAAGATGGCCTTGGCCGCGCCCCCGGCGATGATCACTCGCCCGTTGCCGAGGGCCGTCACCGTGTGACCGCCCCGGGCGGCGAGCATGCCCCCTTGAACCTCGTAGAAACGCGAGGTGGTCACGCTGAAGACCCATGCCTTGTTGGTCGCCGCCAGCGTGAAACACACGGTATCGGCCGGGAAGGAGGCGGGGCACGTCGCCCCGCCAGTGACCTGGTCGAAGCCCCCGGCCACGAGCACGCGGCCGTCGGGCAGCGTCGTCGCGCCCTGAAGAAAGACCGCCGGCGTACCCTCCGCGACCGCCGGGGCACTGACCCCCATCTCGTACATCTTGAGGTCGGCGTAGTGGCGCTGCCCCGGCGCCAAGATGATGGGACCGACGTGACCGACGTAGGCGAACTGCCCGCTCATGCGGTTGCCCTCGACGTCGATGTCGATGGGCACGCCGGTCGGCAGGTTTGAGAGGATGGGCAGGCTCAGGTAGTGCGTGCCGTCTGGGTCGGTCTCGAAGTTCGCGACGCTCTGGGTCACGTCGACGCTCTCGCCTTCGATGGTCCGAATGACCCGAATCTGATGGAGGTCGCTGGGCAGCTCCGCGGAGGGCGAGCCCGTAAGCCACTCGACGCGCATGCGCAGCCCGGGAGCCTCATCGGGGCTCGTATCCGCCGCGCACGAAGCGACGACCGGGGCGAGCAGGACGACCAGGGCCAAGGGAGCCAGAAGGCTCCGGAGAGCCGTACGGCGGGCGGTGGCGAAAGAGCGCGAAGAAGTCAGGGAAGGCACGGCGAGAGGCTACCGAGGTCCGGCGGTCACGTCGAGCCCCCGGCGAGGGAGAGGATCAACGAGTAGGCCTGCTTTTTTGGCATTGCCGTCTCCTCGGCGAGGCGCCGGGCCGCGTCTCGGGGCGTGAGGCCATCGGCGAGGAGCTCCTCGGCCCGGTCCCGGGCATCCTCCGGGGTGACCTCGGGAACGGAGCCGGCGGCGAGGCCGGTCCCTTCCACGACTAGAGTCACCTCCCCACGAATGCCCTCCGCGGCCCTCTCGATGAGCTCGGACAGGGGCCCCCGGGTCACCTCTTCGTGCAGCTTCGTGAGCTCCCGGCAGATCGCACCCTGGCGGTCCGCTCCGACGACCGCGACGAGGTCCGAAAGCGTCTTCCCAACCCTTCCTGGGGCCTCGAAGAGCACCGTCGCCCCACGTTCGGTGCCGATCTCCTCGAGGACCCGACGACGCCGGCCGCCGCTCCGGGGCAGGAATCCGACGAAACGAAAGGCGTCCGCCCGAAGCCCGGCGACGGCAATGGCTGCGGTGACGGCGCTCGGGCCGGGGATGGCCTCGACCGGAACTCCGGCCTCGCGGCACGCGGCGACGAGGCGAATGCCGGGGTCACTCACGACCGGTGTGCCGGCGTCCGTGACGATGGCCAAGTGCGCCCCCCCAAGGAGCTCGGCGACCCATCCCTGGACGGCCCCGGGAGGAGAGTGGGCGTGGAAGCTCTTGAGCCGGGTCGCGACCCCGAGGTGGGTCGTGAGGCGCTTCGTCCTCCGGGTATCCTCGGCGAGGATCACATCGGCCCGCCGGAGAACTTCGATGGCCCGGAGGGTGATGTCGTCGAGGTTGCCGATCGGCGTCGCGACGACCGAGAGGAGCCCCGAGCCCTCAGCCGGCTTCATAGACGTCGAGCACTCCCGATCCGAGCTCGGCGGTCAGGTAGGCTTTCAGCTTCTGCTTGAGGCGCTTCTCGATCTGCCGGACGCGCTCCCGGCTCACGCCGAATTCTTTGCCGAGGTTCTGGAGGGTGCGCGGGTCTTCGGCGACGAGGCGCTGACTGAAGATCTTCTCTTCCTTGCCCTCGAGGGTCGCGCCGAACTCGTGGATCTTGTCGCGGAGCATGCCCCCGAGCTCCTCCTCGGCAAGCACGTCGTCGATGCGACTGCCCCCCGACTGAAGGAGGTCGACCCGAGCGACCGAGCGACCGTCACCGCTACCCACCGGCGCGTCGAGGCTAGCGTCCCCGGCAGACATGCGTCGGTCCATCTGGACGACTTCGTCGACCTTGACCGACAGCCGCTCGGCGATGAGCTCCGGGGTCGGGTCGATGCCCATCGCCGACAGGCGCGCCTTCTCCTTCTTGAGGTTGAAGAAGAGCTTCCTTTGGGCCTGGGTCGTGCCCAGCTTCACCATGCGGTGGGTATTGAGGATGTACCGGAGGATGTAAGCCCGAATCCACCACGCCGCGTAGCTCGAGAGCTTCACGCCCTTGTAGGGGTCGTACTTCTTCACGGCCTGCATGAGGCCGATGTTGCCC
>JAFDCW010000025.1 GCA_019312705.1 Deltaproteobacteria bacterium | reverse complement strand
CACCCGGACCAAAGAGATCTTGGCCTTCGTGCCCTGGGCGCCGGTCATCCCGGTGAGCGTCAAGAACGGCCGCGGCGTGCAGAAGCTCATGAACGCCGTCGACTCGGCGCTCAAGGAGCATGACAAGCGCGTCGGCACCGGGCAGCTCAACCGCTTCTTCGCCGAGGCCATCGAGAGCCACCCACCGCCCACGTCGAGCAAGCGCGACGTGCGCCTCTACTTCATCACCCAGGCTGAGGTGCGCCCCCCGACCTTCATCGTCGTCGCGAACCGCCCCGACGACGTTCACTTCAGCTACCAGCGCTACGTCGTGAATCAGCTGCGCAAGCGCTGGGGCTTCGAGGGCACGACGATTCGGGTCCGCTACCGCAAGAAGCGTCGGACCGAAAACCCTGACGCCGCACCGCGCTGAGCCGAGCGCCAAGAGCCAAGAGCCCTGAGCGCTGCCCTCAATCCGCCCTGAGCAAGAACGACCCGAGGGCGTCCATGGCCGCGGCAAACGACGTCCGGTCGAAGTGGGAGCCGCTAGCGAGCCAGTCGACGTGGTCCCCGCCCCGGTCGTCGTGGAAGTGCCCGACCACGTCGAGGTGGTCGGCCCGGCCCGTCCAGAGCAACTCGCCCCACAGCATGGACAGGGTCGGCACGATGCCATCGGTAACCGAGTTGTCGACCGTCCGGCCGATGCCCCGGTGCAATACCTTCCGGGTGGCTTCGTCAGCGTCGGGGCACGGGTAGACCTTGTTGGCTCGACTGGTGACCGAGTGCAGGGTCGTATAGATGGTCGCGCTGAGGGCTTGGTAGGGCGAGCGCACGCGGGTCACGAGGCGCACCGGGGTCGGCGGCGGGGAGGCGCTCGCGAGGCTGCCGTAGCGGACGCCCTCGGCGTTCTCCGTCGCCGCGTTGAAGATGTCCATCGCCTCCGGGGTGATCTGGATGATGCCGCCCTGGTCCCGGCGGATGCCGTCGAGCCAGTCCCGAACCTCGTCGCGGCCGCGGTCGCCGACGAAACGCAGGAGCAAGTTGGTGGTCCGGTCGAGCAGCTTGATGTCCACGCCGACCAACTCGTCGACGGTCCCGATGGCGGCGATGAGGCTGCTGAAGATGGTGAGGGGCGGCCCGCCGAAGCGCAGGGTGGTGAAAGTCAGGAGCGAAAGGGCATAGAGCAGGCGTGTCCCGGAGACCGTCGTAAAGAACCCCGCAAGGGGGGTACCGTGGTGGGGCGTATTGATGGTGACCACCGAGCGCAGGCGCGACTTCCAGGCGAGGCGCGGCTGGTCGAGCTCGAGGCACACGGTGGGCGACGCGATGAGCCGCGCGTCGAGGCCGCCCGTCGAGTGACCGACGAGGTGGATCGGACCATCGCCATCGCCGGCGGTCCGGCTCACCTGGTCGGCGACGCGGTGGGCGCGGCGACGGATCGATGCGGTGGGCGGCGTCGGCACGATTTCGAGCAGGTAGCGCACGCCGGCAGCCTGAAAACGTTTGGCGAGTAGGCGCTCGACATGCTCGAAGTAGTCGTAGCCGGCGAGGCGGCCAAATCCGAACATGCCCGGGATCAGATAGACGCGGTGTACTTCTTCGCTCACCTACGCATCTGGTCCTGAGACGGCTGCTGCGTCAAGAAAGCACGTGATGCTACGCTCCGGCCGTGTTCACGAAGGTACTCACGGTCTGCCTAGCCCTCGCTGCCCTCGCTGCCGTTGCCGGGTGCACCGACCGCAAGGAGAACGAAGCGCGGCTCTTCCTGGGACGGGCCGAGCTGATCTCCATCGATGCGCCGATCGCCGAACGTAGGCAGCTGCTCGAACGCCTCGAAGCGCTACCTTTGACCGACGAGACGGTGGTGGCCGTGCGGGGCAAGTGCGTAGGTGGCCACGGGGCTCTCATCGAAGCGGAAGAGGCGCAGAACGAGGCCACGATCGCCCTGGGCAGCATCACGGGGGGCGACAACGCAGCCCACGTCCCCGCCGCCGATGCCGCGCGCATCGAGGCGATGATCACCCGCAGCAGCGAAGCCATTGTCCGGTCCCGAGCGCTCCTCGTAGAATGCGAAGACGGCAAGCAGCGCCTCCGGCGCAGTATCGATGGGCGAAGCTGAAGGCGATGGGTCACACTCCGTAACGATGACTGCCCTCGTCCCTCGCGTCGTATTGGCCCTCGGGCTGACCCTGCTCTTCGCGTGCGAACGGGGCGGCGCGGCATCCGAGCAAGGGGGCGCCGCCCCCGGCGACGAGTCTGGCCTCCGGGGAGCGCCGATCGAGCCGCCCTTCGCCGTCGAAGGAGACCTCGACGGATTGCTGCTCGTGTGGTTCGACGAGGAGGGGCCGCACCGGGCGAGCAGCCGCGACGAGGTCCCCGAAGAACACCGCGAGTACGTGCGCGTCGACTCGCTCCGGGCCGCACCGGACGAACGCCTCGACGCCGAACTCGTGTACGTCGCCGACATTCGCGCGGCGACCGAGGGCGGGCCCTACGTCGTACGCACGGTGCGCCGGGACGCCTACGACGCCCTCGTCGACGAGGCACACGGGGTCGCCCCCCTCGGAGCCCTCGACGAACCGGACCCCATCGAGGGCGCAGGCGTTCCGGCGACGGGCGCCGCCGCCCATGCCACCTCGGAGGTCGTCATCTACGGCGCCGATTGGTGCCAGGCGTGCCAAGCGTCCGCGCGCTTCTTCACGTCCCGAGGCGTGCCCTTCATCGAGAAGAACGTCGAGCAAGACCCGGCGGCGCGGGCCGAGATGACTCGGAAAGCCCAGGCCGCGGGGGTGCGTCCCTCGGGCATCCCGGTCATCGACTTCCGCGGCACGATCCTGACCGGCTTCGACCAGCGACGCCTAGAAGCGCTGATCGCCGCGGACGGTTAGCGGCGCTTCTCGAAAACAAATACCAATCGGTTTCATAATTCGCGGCGGGCGCGCCCACCCACCCATGGCACCCACCGAGGAGATGACCATGGAGAGCACCCCCAAACTGATCTGCCGCACCGCGGTAGCTCTAGCGATGTTGACGTCCCTTACGGCGTTTTCGGCCTGTGAGGAAACGCCGAGGCCCGGAGCTGACGCGCGCACGCCTCTGCCCCCGGACGGTGGACTCATCGACCGGGATGCCGAAATCGCGCCGGACGCGCCCGACGCAGCGGCTCCAGACGACGCAGCGACGGGTCCTCTGGCCCAAGTGTTCGTGCGCACGAACACCGACCCATTCCCCCACTCCGATGGCTACGCCGGCCAGACCTCCCGCGACGCCTACCAGGGGATCCGTTCGTTCGAGCTTCTCCGTGGCATCGACGACCCGGACCCGCTGGTGCTCTTCGATCACGGCGACGAGCCGACCGAGGCCGGCTACAACGACGGGGACGACACGCTCGTAGGCAGGGTGCGCCTCGAAGCCCTCCGAGCGGGCCACTACACGATGGCTCGTTCCGTGGTCTCCCACTCTCGCTATCGTGTCGACGCCATCATGCACGCCGGTGGCTACGTCCTGCCGGGCGAGTTCGACAACGTTCAGGTCCTCAGCGACGGCACACGCATTGATGGGGTCATCCGCCCAGGGAGCTGGTTTCGCTACATCTTCCGTACCGGCGGCATGGACTTCCCCCTCGAAGGCCTCGGCGCGCCCCTGCCCACCGAGCCCATCACGACCGGTGGGTTCTCACTCTCCATCGAGGAAGGTGTCGCTGCGTATCACTACCCCGTCGACATCACCCTCGTCGCTACGGCCACGGAGGACCTCGTCATCGTGCTCGAGGTCAACATGTTCGAAGCCTTCCGGTGGGAAGACCAGGACCTCCCCGGGTACACGGCCGGCGTCTTCGACAGCTCCCCCACCGCTTCCGAGCCCGTCCGCCGTTTCGGGGCAAACAGCATTCGGGTGCACGTGGAGTAAATCGACGGATCGGTGCCGCGGTAGCCCAGTCGTCCAAGGTCCATGTAATTCGGGCGTTTTCGGGCGAGATCTAGGCGTTCAGGGCCGCGAGAATGCCGCCGGCGGCGCTGATCCGTACGGTGATATCGTCGTCCGTCAGGGCCCCCCGGGCGGCGTCGGGCTCGACGGCGTCTCGGGCAAGGGCACGGGCGGCGACTCGCCGAATGTTGGCCTCGGATGAGGCCATGAGCGCCTCGAGGCGCGGGGTTGCCGCGGCGACTTCTTCTCGGGCCAAGAACGCCGCGGCGCTGACCGCGGGTATGCCCTCCCCTCGCATGATCTCGCCGAGGACCTCGAAGCCAATGTCTGCCGTCGTCTCGTCCCGGGCGAGGATGGTCGCGATGCCGAGGCGCACCTGGGGGTCCTCCTCGGACTCCGCCGCGGCGGTGAGCAGCGCCCCGAGATCAGCGACGCCCTCGAGGGAGCCGAGGGCAACAGCGGCCTGGGAGCGGAGGTTCGGCGCGGCGACCTCGAGGGCCCGACGGAGATAGGCCCGGGCGAGGGTCTCGCCTTCGACGTGACCTTCGGGGACCACATCCCCTGCTTGCCGGGCGCCCCCGGCGAGGACCCGGGCCGCTTCGATGCCGGCGGGGCTCGGTGCCATCTCGAGGAGACGACCGAGGACGGAAAGCGCCGCAGCGCGGTCGGCCCGAACGAGGGCCCGGACTGCCGCGAGGCGCACCCGAGATTCGGGGTCCCCGAGGCGCTCCTCGAGCATGTGAAACCCCTCGACGCCAAAGGCCCCGAGGGACGTGGCCGCGGCGGCCCGGACAGCCGGCGAAGGGTCGACTCGAGCCGCTTCGGCGAGGGCCGCCCGGACGGCGCCTGCCGGGGCCGCGCCTGCCAGCTTGCGGGCCGCGACCTGGCGCACCGCCTCGGCGGGGTGTTAGAGGTAGGCTAGGAGGAGCCCCTCGTCGGTCGAGCCCTCGAGCACACTGACCGCCGCGGCGAGAATCTCCCAGCGCTCGGCGTCCAGGAGGGCCCGGAGCTGCTCCTGCGCCGCGCCGTCGCCGCCCTTGGCGAGCAACTCGAGGGCGCGGGCCCGAAGCACGGGGTCACGCCCGGGCTGCGCCAGGCGCCGGAGCGATTCGCGGCCGGCGGTCCCGGCGAGGCCGAGCTGCGCCAGCGCCGCGCGGCGGGCGCCCTCGTCGTCTGCCGCGGCGGCGTCCTCGAGCAAGAGGGCGGCGACCTGAGCGAGCAACCCCGGGTCGGCCCCCTCGGCCGCGCGGTACCGCTCGTACCGATGAATCGCGAGTTCGAGGTCGCTCGCTTCGACCGCGCTCATGACCTGGCCCCGGGGCCCCCCACCGCAGGCAGTGGTCAAAGCGGAGAGGAGGACCAGGGTGAGTATCAGGGCGGTGCGCATCGCGAGGGGGAGCATAGATCAGCGAGGGCAAAGTCGCTTCGATCGATTCGCCGCCCGGCGGCGCTCAGCATCGGAGGCGCGCCAAGCTCGATTTCCGCTACCCTCGGGCCCATGGCATCGAAGAAGAAGCGAAAAGTCAGGGTCAAAGTTCGAGGGTACGAACCAGAGGACGCAAGGGCGGTCTCGTCGATCCTCGGCAGCCGCGGTGTCGTCGAGGAGACCATGCAGGTGCCGCACCGACCGGTCTCCGAGGCCACCGGGCGCTTCGCGAAGCGCGACTCACGGAACCGCATCCTAGTGGCCGAGATGGACGGCGACGTCGCCGCCGTGGGCGGGCTCCGGCTGCATCGTTCGCTCCGGGCCCGCCATGCGGCGAGCCTGTGGCTCGCCGTGGCGGACGACGTGCGCGGCCGAGGGATCGGCGGCCTCGTCGTCGACGAACTCCTCGACCTCGGCGAGAAGTGGATGGGCGTCCTGCGCTTCGAGATCGCGGTCTTCGTCGACAACGAAGCGGCCATCAAGCTCTATCGGGAGCGCGGCTTCGAGATCGAAGGCGTGGTGCAAGCCGCGGCCCTCCGCGACGGGAAGCTCGTCGACAACTTCTCGATGGCGCGCGTCGCGGAGATGCTTCCCTATCCTCGGATCACCGTCCGCGACGTCGCCCAGAAGATCCCGGCCCTACTCCCGTCAGGGCCGGACCGGTCCAAGAACTGATCTCGAAAAACCGAGTCAGGTGCCGGGAGGCGGGGGCGGCATCTTCTGTTCGAAGAGCCAGGCCTCGGACGAGATGAACTCGACGGAGTCGTGGTCCTTACCGACGAGGTCCGGGTGATCGGTGATCACCCGCTTCGCGCCAGCCGCTTCGGCGGCCGCGACGAGCGCGCCCTCCCAGGCGTCGGGACCATGGTCTCCGGGGACCTCGACCACATTCACGAAGGTCTTGATCAGCTCCATCTGAGCTTTGACCGCTTCTTCCTTGAAATTGGGCAAGGTCACCAGCATCGCGGCAGCCCGATCCAGAATCCAAGCGGAGGTCGAACCCTCTCCCTTGTGCTGGCCGAGAATCCGCTGAACAACCTGGTCCGGCAGCGACTGGGGGGCCACCGAAGCATTGACGTACACATCCGGTGCGAGGATTACATCCACGAGCATCACCTCCTGATGGGCACTGTCATCTTACGACCAGCCGGCGACGTCAAGGGCGAAGGCGTGGCACCGGGGCCTTGGCGGCGCTAGATCCCCCCGATGGTCCGCCTCGGCCAAGAGCATATCGGCGAACAAAACCGGCGATTCGTCGCGATTCTGGGCGATGACTCCGAGGTCGAAGCGGTGCTTTATCGGGGCGATACGCTCTGCATTTCGAGCCAAGTGGGCTGCGCCGTGGCGTGCCCTTTCTGCGCCTCGGGGGCCAACGGCCTGACCCGCCCCCTGACATTCGGGGAGCTAACCGGGCAGGTCGAGGCGGTTCGGCAGGCGGGCCACGCCGTCCGGCGGGTGACCGTCTCGGGCGTCGGAGAGCCGCTTCACAACGCCGCCGCGGTCGAGGGGTTCCTCGAATGGTGCCGCGACGGAGGCATCCGGCGCAGCCTCACGACCTCCGGGGGGCCGACCGAACGCCTCGTGCACTTCATGGTCCAGGCTCCCCACAATGGCCTCACCATTTCGGTTCACGCGGGGGCCGAAGAGACGCGTCGTCGCCTCGTGCCCAACGGCCCGACACTCGACGCNNCTCTTCGAGGCCGTCGGCGAAGCCTATCCCCAGCTGGGCACGAGGCGCCGCAAGAAGACCGCCCTCGCCTATCTGATGATCGCCGGGGACAACGACGCCGATGCCGAGCTCGACGCCTTCGCGGCTCGGGTCGCGCCCTTCCCCTTGGCGGTGCACCTCTACGCGTTCAACCCCGTGTCGACGAGCACCTGCCAGCCCGTCACCCGAGGGCGCTACGAAGAGGCCTACCAGAGGCTGACGGATCACGGGCTCCGGGTGCGCATGAGCAGCCAGGCGCGCATCGAAGCCAACGGCGGCTGCGGTACCCTCGTCGCCCTCGGAAAGCGGCGGCCAGGATAGTCCGAAGACCGGGCGCCCCCTGACCCGGTCAGGTGTCGGTGCTGCGCCGGAAGCGACAGAAGACGAAGCGCTGAACCGCCCCGCTCGGCGTGCGGTGTTCTTCGTCCCACGTCTCGATCAGTTCGAAGGAGTCACCGAGTTCGATGCTGAGCTCTTCGGGGGTGTAGCGCACGACCTCGAGACCGCTGCACGTCTCGGGGCCATCCGAGGCAAAGGTCGCGAGGATGGCGTGGCCACTGGGCATCAACGCCCGGGATAGCGTCTTTCGATAGCGCTCCCGTTCCGCGGGGTCGACGAGGAAGTGAAACGTCGCGCGGTCGTGCCAAAGCCGGTATCGGTCCGAGAGCTCGACCTCGGTCACGTCGGCGCAGATCCACCGCACCTTGGCTGCTTGCTCGCCGAGGCGCGCCCGGGCGTGGTCGAGGGCGGTCTCCGAGATGTCGAGGACCGTCAGCTGGCGAAACCCCTGGTCCAGCAGATGATCGACGAGCAGGCACGCGCCGCCGCCGATATCGATGATCGCCTCGTCCGGTCCCACGGCGGCGTGATCGAGCAGCTGAAGCGACGAGTCCGGCGTATCCTGGTGCCAGCTGACCTCGGAGACTTCCCGGCCCGCATATACGTTCTCCCAGTGCGTCCGACGGTCAGTGCTTTGCGGCATGTCCCCAGATGTAGGCGCACATGCCCTGGCGTCGAGGGGGGGCGCCGGCACCTCGGCCCCAATTCAGCAAGAACTAACCGTCCTCACATCGGGACACCACCGCACGCATTTGATTTCGGCCCGCCGCCAAGTCGTGCGATCTTCCGGCCGGTGAGCGGCGAAGCAGACGGCATGGAGGCGGGAGGGACGATGGGCTCGGGCGATACGCCAGGGCGCTTCGGGACCTTCGGCGGGGTGTTCACGCCGTCGATCCTCACGATCCTCGGCGTCGTCATGTACATGCTCATGGGCAAGGTCACGGGCCTGGTGGGCCTGGGCTGGTGCCTCGGGATCGTGGTGGTTTCCCACCTGATCACCCTGTCGACGGGCTTGTCGATCTCCTCCATCGCCACCAACCGCACGGTAGGCGCCGGCGGGGCCTACTTCATGATCAGCCGCTCCCTCGGCGCCGCCGCCGGGGCCGCCATCGGCCTCCCCCTCTTCTTCGCCCAGGCGCTCTCGGTCACCTTCTACGTCGTCGGCTTCGTCGCGTCGCTGCAGCAGATCTTTCCGTTCATCGAGGGATGGACGGCGATTGGCGTCGGCACCGTCACCAACGTGTTGTTGACCGGCCTCTCGCTCAAGAGCGCCGAGCTCGCCATCAAGGCCCAGTACTTCGTCATGGCCGCGATCGGCATCTCGCTCGTCGGCTTCGTCGCCGGGCCCTTCTTCACCGAAGGCCTCGTGCCGATGTCGAGCGCCATCGAGTGGGACAACCCCGACGGTCCACCGGTCTCCACGGTCTTCGCCATCTTCTTCCCCGCGGTCACCGGGATCATGGCGGGCGTCGGTATGAGCGGCGACCTCAAGGACGCGCGCACGTCTCTGCCCCGGGGCACCCTCGCGGCCATCGCGGTCGGCTTCGTCGTCTACATGGCGTTCCCGGTCTGGCTCGCCATGCACAAGTCCAACGACGAGCTCGTCAACGAGATCGACTCGGTCTTTCAGATCGCGGGCATCTTCGCCGCTTCGATCTACGCCGGGGTCTGGGGCGCTACGCTCTCGAGCGCCCTCGGGTCCATCCTCACTGCGCCGCGCACGCTCCAGGCCCTCGCCATGGACGGCCTCGCGCCCCGATTCTTGGGCAAAGGCTTCGGGCCCCAGAACGAACCCCGGGCTGCCCTCTTCCTGACCTTCATCCTGGCCCAGACGGGCATCTTCCTCGGGTCCCTCGAGGTCATCGCGCCGATCCTCACCATGTTCTTCCTCGCCACCTACGGCGTGACAAACCTGGCCTGCGGCCTCGAGCGCTGGGCAGCGAGCCCGAGCTTCCGCCCAACCTTCAAGGTGCCCGCGGCCCTCAGCATCGGCGGCGCCCTGGCGTGTTTCTATGTGATGAGCATCATCGACATGGGCGCGATGGTGCTGGCTCTGGGGGTCTGCGCCCTCATCTTCGTCGTCGCCGAACGTCGAGTCCTCGGCACGACCTACGGTGACGCCCGCCACGGCATCTGGGCAGCGCTGGTCCGCAGCGCCCTCCATAGGCTCAGGCGGGTCGAGTTCCACCCCCTCAACTGGCGCCCCAACCTCATCATCATGGGCGGCAATCCCAACAAGCGCGCCCACCTCCTGCACCTCGGCAACTCGATCGTCCAAGACCGGGGCATCGTCACCTACTTCCACCTGCTCAAGGGACTGGTGGTCGACAACGCCGACATCCGCAAGGAGCTCTTCGAGACCTACGAGCCGAAGATCGCCGAGCGCTTCCCCAACGTCTTCTACCGAGTCGACATCGTCGGCGACGTGTACAAGGGCGCGGTCTCGACCGCCCAGGGCTACGGTATCGGAAACTTCGAGGCGAACTCCGTGATGCTGGGGTGGCCGAAGAAAGAAGAACGCTCGGAGCCCTACGTCTCGATGCTGCGCGACCTGACGCAGCTCGACCGCTCGCTCTTGCTGGTGAAGTACGACGACGAACGGCAGCTCGGTGAGGGCAAGGAAATCCACGTATGGTGGGGCGGCCTCGCGGGCAACGGCGGGCTGATGCTGCTCCTGGCATTCCTCCTGACGGCCCATTACCGATGGCGACACGCCCGCATCACCGTGCTCACGGTGGTGAAACGGGACGAGGACCGAGCCCGGGCCAAGGAGAACCTCAAGAACCTGCTGGCTCAGGCGCGCCTCGAGGCCGAAACCCGGGTGATCCTCCGCCAGGGACGCACCATCCCCGACATCATGTACGTGGAGTCGGACCACGCGGACCTCGCCATCGTCGGTTTCGTCCTGCCCGACATGGACAAGTCTGCGGCGGGCTTCTTCGAGCGCATGAACACCATCCTCAATCGCCTGCCGACGACGCTCCTGGTGCATAGCGCACGCAACTTCTCCGGCGAGCCGGTGCTCTTCGACCAGCCGACCAAGCCGGGGCTGGGCATCGCCCCCGACGACGCCGACGACAAACCCGCCGAGGCTCCGGCTCCTGCCCCTCCTGCCCCACCGGCCCGTGGCAGCGCTCTACCGACCTTCTCCGACCCCCAAGCGGCGCCGACCGAGGCCAGCGCGTCGACGACCACGACCGACGCCGACACCACGCTGCCGGACTGACAGCCCGCTCTCGGTAGTGTGTGATGCAGAGTCAGCTCACCCGACGGCGGCGACGCACGGCGGGCAGGGCCAGCAGGGGCAGCAGCACGAAGGCGAGCCACCACCACTCGAACGACGACAGACCAAGGCCTTCGACGACGGTCGCGACGGCTCCGACGATGAAGACGCCGCCGATCAGAAAGTAGGCGATCACGCCGGAACGCCATGCAAAAGAGAGGCTGCGTCCGCCGGCGATAGTCATCGCCAGGGACCAGAGCACGAGGCGCCCGTCAGCGTAGAGACCGCCAGCGCCGAGGAAGGCCCACATGGCGATGCGCATCCAGAAGTCGAGGTCGCCGCTGCCTACTCGAGAGGGCGCCTCGCCGTCCCCAAAGCGCTCGTAGAGGTAGCGGACGATGTCCCGAGACTCGCCCATGTAGCGATACCCGCCCTCCTCCTCGATGCGCAGTACCGGCACCGTTTTGCGACCCCGGGCCTCGACGATCTCGCGCTTGGCATCGGCGTTTTCGACGATGTTTCGCTCAGCGAGGGTCAGCCCGAGGTCCTCGAGAGCGCCCCGGACCCGCTCGCAATAGAAACAGCCGCTGTAGTGGAAGAGCGTGAGGTCTTGGGCGGATTCCGAGGGATTGGCGTCGGCGGCCATACCTCTCCGATGCCAGAAGAGGGGCTTTCGTTACAAGGCCAAAGGGGCGGACCGGCCCCCGGACCCCGCTCACACGGCAATTTGCCGATACCGGGCTCATCTGTCAGAAGACGGACCGTTTCCTGTAGGGGGGTCGAGGCGCTCAGGGGTTCTGCGCTGTCGATCACGGACCGGCCTCCCCGGCCGCCGACCGTTGTGAGTCACGAATGCTTCTTTCGACAAAAAATGCTCTTCTCCTGCTCTCTCTCTGTCTGGTCGCCGTCGGCCTGCTCGGAACGAACGCCGGTTGCTCGGAACGCGGAGGGGTCCCCGACGCCGGCTTTCCCGACACCGGGACCGGCGACGCCGGTGGAGGCATGTGCGCAGATGGCACGCGCAACGGGACCGAAACGGCGATCGACTGCGGGGGGGACGCCTGCGATCCCTGCCCCGACGGGTCCGGCTGCGCACTGGCCAGCGATTGCCTGAGCAACGCCTGCCGATCGGGGTTCTGCCTCGTCGCGAGCTGCACCGACGGCACCCGGAACGGCACCGAGTCGGACATCGACTGCGGGGGCACCTGCACCGGCTGCCTCGGAGGAGAGGCGTGCGGCGCCGTCACCGATTGCCTGAGCAACGATTGTGCAGACGGGGTATGCACGATGTCGAGTTGCGAAGACGGCGCCCTGACCAACGACGAGACCGACGTCGACTGCGGCGGTGCGGCCTGCCCCGACTGCGACGGCGGCGAGAGCTGCCTGGGCGACACCGACTGCGTCAGCACCATCTGCAATCGCGGCACCTGTACCACGGCGAGCTGCAGCGATCGCGTGCAGAACCAGGACGAGTCGTCGGTCGACTGCGGCGGCGCGATGTGTGACGGATGCCGCGACGGGTTCTCGTGTAGCACCGGCGCCGACTGCGCGAGCGCCGCCTGCATGGGCGAGGTCTGCATCTCCTGTGTCGACGGCAGAATGAACGGCGACGAAACCGACGTCGACTGTGGCGGCGCGACCTGCGGCCCATGCGTCGATGGCTCGATGTGTTTAGCCGACGGCGACTGCATCGGTGATCGCTGCCTCGAGGGGAGCTGCATCTCTTGCACGGATGGCGTCATGAACGGCGACGAAACCGATATCGACTGCGGCGGCACGACCTGCGGAGGCTGCGCCGATACCGCGATGTGCATCGCCGACACGGACTGCACCGGCATGCTCTGCGTCGGTGGCAGCTGCATCTCCTGTACCGACACCATCATGAATGGCGCGGAGACTGACGTGGACTGCGGCGGCACCCTCTGCGGCGGCTGCGCCACCGCCGAGATGTGCGTCGCCCCGACGGACTGCGTCAACAGCATCTGCACCGGCGGCGCCTGCGTCGCGCCAGCCTGCGACGACACGGTGATGAACCAGGACGAATCGTCGGTGGACTGCGGCGGCGCGGTATGTGCCGGCTGCACGCCCGGCGACACGTGCACCGCGGGCTCCGATTGCGCCTCCGGCGTCTGCACCGCCGGAGTCTGTGTCGCGCCCACGTGCACCGACGGGGTCACCAACGGCGGCGAGACCGACCGCGACTGCGGCGGCAGCACCGCCTGCCTTCGGTGTCCGGACTTCCGGCTCTGCGATGGACCGACCGATTGCGACAGCGCCGAGTGCACGATGGGTGTGTGCGGCGATGTCGGTTGCGTTCCCTTCCCGGGGACGTCGGTCGATACCTTCGGGTACTTCGGCTGCAGCCTGCCCCTCACCCCGGCCAGCCTCCCATGCCCGGACATCTCCGGGACGGGGACCTCGACGACCCTCGGCGATGACGGCGAGCTCGACCTGCCCCTCGGCTTCAGCTTCGACTACTACGGCACGGCGCAGACGATGGTGACGCTCGCGTCGAACGGGGCCCTAGCCTTCGATGCGACCTCAGTCAGCTTCTCGAACAGCTGTTTTCCGCTCACCTCGTCGCCCCAGGAGTTCATCGCCGTCTTCTGGGACGACCTCGACCCCGGCAACCCGGGAAGCAACGTCTGGTACGAGACCGTCGGGACCGCCCCCAACCGCCGCTTCGTCGTGCGCTGGGACACCGAGCACTTCTCGTCCAGCCCCGACCGCGCTGTCATGACGGTCGTCCTCGAAGAGGGCACCAACGACATCAAGGCTTGCTACCACGACACCAGCTTCGGGGACGTGACCTACGACGACGGCGTCACCGCGACCGCGGGCATCAACGGCGACGGCGGTATGTCGTCCCTGCAGTTCAGCTGCAACACCGCGACGCTGGTGGACGGACTGTACCTCCAATACTTCCACCCCTAACGCCACTGGCGCCCACTTACGCCATTCGCCGGCTTACCTCCTCGCCGCCGGCCTTGAAATACCTTTGGTATTCCTGCGGCCGTCGCCTGCGGGGGCGCTCGGCGACTGACGCAAGTGGACGCCAGTGGCCCCGCTGAGTGGGCTGGGGTTTGGGGACGCGTGGTTGCTTAGTTGTCTTGGGTGAGGGCCGGGCGCAGGGGGCCTTGGATTGTTACTAGGAGGCCGCCTTCTTCTGTGTCGGGGTCGTCGAAGGTGAGGTCGAAGCCGTGGCGGATGCACACGTCTTTGGTGATGGCGAGGCCGAGGCCGGACCCGGTTGGGTGGCGGGAGCGGGCGCGGTCTCCGCGATAGCCGCGCTCGGTGATCCGAGAGAGCTCCGCCGCCGGAAGCCCCGGGCCATCGTCGATGACCTTCAAGGTAAACGAGGCGTCGTCGGCCTCGAGGACCACGGCCACGTGGCCCCGCGCCTTGTTGTAGCGGATGGCATTGTGCACGACGTTGCCGACCGCCTGCTCGATGAGGGTCACATCCGCCGTCACCATGGTGGGCTCCCCCGGCACGGCGTGGGCCAGGCGCACATCACGCTTGCCCGCGTAGGGCGCGTTCCGGCCGAACACCCGCTCGACCACCTCGCCGAGGTCGAGGGGGTGCATCTCTGCCGCCGCCTCACCGGTCTCGAGCTTCGCTGCGACGTTGAGGTTGTGCACCAGCGAACCGAGATAGTGGCACTCTTCGAGAGCCTGGGTGATGCGGGGGGCGTCGACTTGTTTTCCTGCCTCGAGGTCGCGCTCGACCGAGGAGAGGTGGCCCTGGATCACCGTCAGCGGGAGCATGACGTCGTGGGTCGTATTGGCGACGTAGCTGCTCAGCGTCTCGTCCCTGGCTTCGAGGGCTGAGACTTGTTCGCCGATTCGCCGGCGCCGCTCATCGAAGGCGCGGGCCAGGTCGGCGATTTCGTCGCCTCCTTTGAGCGCGACCCGCGCGTCTGGGGCGTCGTCGTTGGCACGCACCGCGGCGGTGAGGCGGTTGATGCGCCGCACGATGGGCCCCGCGGCGAAAATCGCGAGGACCACCGCGAGCAGCGACATGAGGAGAGCAGGCATGAGCGCCCGGCGGAAAACCTGGGCGCTCGGGACTCCGGGGCGCCGGACGATGACGATGGCGCAGGGGCCATCACCCCAGGGCATGCGCGCGGCGATGTAGTGCATGCGAGGGTCGGTCGGGGTGACCTGGCTCGCGTGGGGTTCCGATGCGCCGAGGGCCTGGCGGAGCTCCTCGGGAAACTCCGGCGCCGCGGCGTTGTCCGAGGTGAAGTCGGCTCCGTAGGCGTAATAGGCGAGCTCCGGGGCGCGCCGCTCCATCTCGGCCTGGATGCGCTGCATGCGCCGTTCGTAGAGACGCTGAGCCCGCGCCGGGTCTCGGGGTAGCCGCCGGCGGCCGCCGCGATTGGCGCGGCCATGGCGGTCCGGACGCCCTCGCCGCCCGGTCCGGTTACCACGAGCGAAGCGGGGCGGTGGGGACGCGACGGGCCATAGGTCGGGCTGGGCCTCGCAGGCAACCCGCTCCCCGGTCTGCATGCGCTCGCGGACGAGGTTCGCCGTCTGCTCCTCGAAGGCGAGGCGCTGAGCGCGGACTTGAAAGAGGGCGACGACCACCGCGAAGGGCACGATGGCGATGGCCAGGGTCAGCGCGAGGCGGCTCTTGAGCCGGAGCTTCATTCCGTGGTCTTCGAAGCGAGGCGATAGCCGATTCCCCAGACCGTCTCGATGTGCTTCGCGTGGTCTCCGAGCTTCTTTCTGAGCCGGGAGACATGCACATCGAGGGTGCGCTCGTAGCCCAGATCGAGGGCCGCCGTGGCCAGGGCGGCCCGGGTGATGGCGTTGTCCGGGCGCCGGGCGAGGGCCTCGAGGACGTCGTACTCGGTCGGGGTGAGGTCGACGCGCTCACCGCCGACCTCGACCCGCCGCCCGGCGGTGTCGAGCTCGAAGGGACCGACCGTCAGGGAGTCGCCCCGGGACATCACCGGGCGACGGAGCCGCGCGGTCACCCGGGCGACGAGCTCTTCCGGCCAGAACGGCTTCGTCACGTAGTCATCGGCGCCGAGCTCTAGGCCCCGCACCTTGTCCGCGGTCTCGTTGCGCGCGCTGAGGATCAAGACCGGCACGTCCGAGCGCTCTCGAAAAATCTTCAGGAGGTCCATGCCGTAGGTCCCGGGGAGCATGAGGTCGAGGATGACGAGGGAGATGAACTCGAGGTCGGCGCCCCGAGCCTCATCCCCGTCCTTGAGCCACCGGACGACGAGGCTCGCGCCTTCGAGGTGTTCGACGATCTGGGCGCCGAGCTTCTCGTCGTCCTCGACCAGGAGAATGCGGTCCGCCATGGGCCGGATGATGGCACGAGTCGGCTCAGACGCCTCCGTCCGGGGTCGTCCCGGCGCCCGAGCCCTGGCCCCCGCGGGAGCCGCGACGGTGACGGCGTTGGTGACGGTCACCTCGACGCTCGTGGCGGTGTTCGCGGCGCAGCCGACGGAAGCGTTCGCGCTGCTCGCAGTTGAGGATGGCGTGCACCCGGTCGTCGGTCTGCCACCGAACCTGGCGCATGGCTTCGTGGCGCTGGGGACTGCGGTCCGGGTGTTGCTCGAGGACCCGACGGGCTTCGGTGGCCCCCCGCCGGAGCGCGCTACGAATCCGCGTCTCCTGGTGCTGGGTGAGGTTCAGGGGGGCCTTCATCTCTTCGAGGCGATGCTCCATGCGTTCGAGCATGCGGGCGGGGTCAGGTTCCCCCCGGCGGCCAGGCCCGTCGGGCCCTCTCTGGGCGGCGGCGAGGCCCGGCAGCAAGAAGAGGGCGGTCAGAGCGGACAGGGCGGTGATCGTGGTTCTGCGTTGCATGAGGTCTCCTGTTCGGGTGCCCCAAAAGAATGCGACCGAGACCTTACGAGAATGTGAACGCCGAGATCATTGCCTTTCAGGCATGCGACTTCGTCAGCCGCCCGTCGGCGGAAGTCCGCCCTCCCCGGGCTCGTCATCCACTCCGAGCCCACAAGCGGCCCGGGCCTCCGCCGAGGCCGCCACGTCCATCGCAGGGATGTCCTCGCAGGGGTCTCCAGCGTTGGCGGTGACTTCGAAAGTGATCGGCGCCGCCTCGGCGATCTTCTCGCCGAGGGTCGAGAGAGTCGCCTGGGCCAGGGTGCCGAAGGCGGAGCGCGGGCGGATCTCATGCTCGGCGAGGCTGACCGTGATGGGACTGACGGTCCGGACACGCATCGACCGGACCCGGTCGCCCTCGAAGGAGAAGACGAGCTCGAGCTGGGCGGACTTCTGCGCCGTGTGACCATGCAGGTGGAAGTCACCGTGGGCCGTCAGCGTCACGGTGCGCTTGTCTCCGTCCATCTCCACAACGTTGGTCGCTGACGCGTCCGAGATGCGGGTCACGTTGAACTGCGCGTAGCGGTTGGCCTCGCGAACCTCGGCGGGGGCGTCTTCGGAGATCTGGAACCAGGTCCGAGCGTGCTCGTTCTGCGTATCGCTCTTCACCTCTTCGCCGAGCTCCTCATCTTCGCTCTCACGCTTGCGCTGAAAGAGCTCCAAGGGGTCGATGTCGACCTTGATGAGCCCGCGGCTCCGGCTCAGGTCGGCGAGGTCGACGAAGAGTTCCCCCTCCATGGACCGCGGCACGACCCCGTGGATGTTTTCGAGGGGGGCTTGCATCAGGAAGTCGACGGCGCTCGTGCTCCGGTCGATAGAAAACGTGCGCAACGTCGCCGAGAGTTCCGGAGCCTCGGGGGCTTCGAGGGGCGCTTCGAGGGGCGCCTCTGGCTCGTCGTCGCAGGCGCCCAGAACCAGGGGTGAGATCGCCGCAAGACAAAGGACCATCATCGCCGAGCCCGCATTCATCCGAGTCCATCGCATCAGAGACCTCCTAAGTCGTCGAGCAGAGTGGAGCGCATCGTCGACGCATCGGCCCAGATACGCAAGCGCACTGGAAGTGTTACGGCAGGCCCCCCGGACTCCCGGGAAGGCGCCCACGGCCCGCGGCGTACCAACCGCTACATCGCCGTGCAGGTGATCACGCCCGCGGCCACCTCGCAGCGCGCTGTGAGTGGCGTATCGCTGCCGTCGTCGAAGGTCAGGTCGACGGCATCGGCGGCAACTTGGCGGGCCACGATGGCAACAGCCTCGACATCGTATTCGTAACGGAACGACCCGGGCACGTGCCGCGGCGCGCGGAAGTCGTCGATGTCGACGGCGGTGGCTACCTCGAGGGTCGAGGTCCGATAAACGACGAAAGCCTGCTCGCCGCTTCCGAGGCAGTCGCCGGCGAAGTCGAAGCGCAGGACCGCGACGGGCAAACCGCTCGTGGTGTAGAGGCCGACGACATCGAAGAGGTCTTCGGTGAGCACCTCACCGCCAGGGCAAACGCAGTCTGTGCATTCCTCAGCGTCGCTGGCGCAGGCCGACAGAGAGCACAGAAGAGAGAGGGCAAAGACGAATGACGAAGAGAGCGGCCGGAGCCGCCGGAGGGCACGCTTCATAGGGAACGAAGGATAGCGGCCCCGGCGCCCCTCCGCGACGTGCCATTTTCATACACGCGATCGCTCGGCGACGGCGAGGGCTTCCGGTGCGGGCAGCATGGTCGTTTCGAGATTGGACCCGTTGCCCGGCACCAAACTACTCGATCCGGGCCCCGGTCGTCAGGGAGACCAGGTTCCGTTGGTCCGTCGCCTCCCCCGAGGGTAGGCTTCCGCCATGTCCCAACAGGGCTCGAAGTGGTTCCTCGGCGCAGTCTTGATCGGGCTCTCGGCCTCCCTGGTCGGCGCGTCCTGCGGTGGACCGAGGCCGGCCGGCGGCCCCGATGATCACGTGCATCGCGACGTCGAGGCCCCGGAAGACGAGGCCCCGGACACCGGGCCCGTGACCATCTCCGTCGTCGGCACCAACGACCTGCACGGCCACATCCGCGCCCTGCCCCTGCTCGCGGGTTACCTCAGGAATCTCCGGGCGGCGCGGGCCGACGACGGCGGTGTGCTCGTCGTAGACGGCGGCGACATGTTCCAAGGCACCCTCGAGTCGAACCTCGTCGAAGGCGCGTCGGTCATCGCGGGCATGAACGCGGTCGGCTATGCCGCGGCGACGGTCGGCAACCACGAGTTCGACTTCGGCCCGGAAGGGGAACTGACCACGCCCCAGGAAGAAGGGGACAACCCCCGAGGGGCGCTCATCGCCCGGGCCGGCGAGGCCGCCTTTCCGATCCTGACCGCCAACATCCTCTCCGCCGAGACCGGGGAGCGCGTGGACTGGCACGAGAACATGCCCGCGACCCGCATCGTCGAGGTCGCCGGGGTCAAGATCGGCATCGTGGGAATCACCACCCAGGAGACCTTGCGCACGACGATCTCCGGGAACGTGCGCGATCTCCGGATGGCTCCCCTCGCCGATACCATCGTCCGGGAAGCGAGCCGACTGCGGTCCGCGGGGGCCCAGCTCGTCGTCGTCGCATCCCACGCCGGCGGCAAGTGCGAGGACTGCTCGGACCCGACGGACGCGTCGACCTGCGACGACAGCCAGGAGATCTTCGAGGTCGCCGAGGCGCTGCCGGAGTCCGCCGTGAACCTCATCGTCGCCGGCCACACCCACCGGGGCGTGGCCCACGTCGTCAACGGCATCCCCATCATCGAGTCCTACTCGTACGGTATCGCCTTTGGGCGCGTCGACTTCGTCGTGTCCCGGTCAACCGGAGAGGTCGAGGACGTTCAGGTTCACGCTCCGCGCTTCGTCTGCGAAGACCGGGGCGCCCCCTTTGAAACCTGCAACACCGGGGAGTACGAAGGAGCGCAGGTGGTGCGCGAGGAAGACGTCGCCGCGGTCATCGCCCCCTTCCTCGAGCAGGCCGCGAGCGTCGAGTCCCGGGACCTGGGCGTCGAGGTCCACGGCGACTTTCCCCACGTCATCGACGAGGAGTCGGCGATCGGAAACCTCCTCGCCGACGTGATCCGCGCGAGCATCGAGGGCGCCGACGTGGGCCTCATGAACGGCGGCGGGATCCGCAACGGGATCGACCCAGGCCCCCTCACCTATGGAGAACTCCACCGGGTCTTCCCCTTCGACAACCGCTTCGCCAGAGCGACGATCACCGGCGCCGAGTTGGCGGCCATCGTGCGCCGAACGGCGCTGGGCAGGCGCTCGATCTACTCGATTTCGGGCTTCCGGGCCCGGGTGACCTGCCGCCGAGGCGAGATGGCTGTGGAGCTGCGCCGGGATAACGGCCGCCGCATTCGCGACGACGAAGAGCTGACCGTGGCCACGAGCGACTTCCTGGTCACCGGCGGCGACTCCGTCCTCGAGGCGGCCTGGCGCGAGGGAAGGGCCACCCTCGACGAGGGCGAGACGATGCGTGACCAGATAGCGGATCGCCTGACCGAACTGGGGCAGATTCGAGCCGGGCGACGGCTCGACCCCCGAGGGCAGCGGATCGTGCTGCCAGGCCCTCGGCCGGTCACCTGCGAGTAGCGCGGGTCGGAATGTTCAGCCGGCGTCGGGAACGCCCGAATCCATGGCGGCGCTGGAATCCCCAGCCCCCGAGTCACTCACGCCGCCATCCATCGTGCCGCCGTCGGTCCCGCCGTCTGTGCCGCCGTCGGGCATACTCGTGCAGTGGTCAGGAATGCCGACGCCTACGGCGATGCCGCCGAACGTCGCACGAATGCCGTTTTCGTAGAGGAGCCCGACGCTCACAGCGTCGCAGATCGCTCCGGTGCCGCCAGATCCCCGGACCGCCCGGATGTCCGCGGCGAGCTCGAGCAGTCGCTCGGTCAACTGGTAGTCCTCGGTCCCGGGGCAGTACCCGGCGGGGCCCAACGTAGAGAGCACGTCGTTGACCGAAAAGCGCCCGGCGATGGTCATGGACTCGATAGTTTGGTTGTCGGGGGCGATCTTGATCGTCGCCGTCGCGTCGGTCAGGAGGAACAGGACCGCTCGTTGGTCGCCGCCGAAGATGATCGGAAACCGGTCCTGGAGAGCCATCACGACGGTGCGGTCAGAGACGTACGCGTTGTCATCACGGACCCGGGGCCTCGTCGGGTCCGCGCCGAGAAAATTGTCGTCCCGGGCCCACCAGAGGTCGTTTCCATCCCAGTTGGGGAAGGGCCAGACGTCACCGTCGATACGCAACGTCGACCCCTCGATGCTCCACTCATCGAATTCGCCGGGGTCCATCGAGGTCCCGAACACCGACTGGCTGAGCACCGCCGTCACCTGGGAATCGTCGTCCTCGCCGTTCCAGTCCTCGAGCTGGATGAGGGTGACGCCGACGCCCTGCGTCTGGAAGGCGCGTAGCTCGATCTCGAGATCTTCGTAGCCGAGCAGCAAGGCGGGCACGAACGACCGGCCGAGGGC
>JAFDCW010000454.1 GCA_019312705.1 Deltaproteobacteria bacterium | reverse complement strand
GCTTCGAGGCTGGAGTTGGCTTCTTCGAGCCCCGCGATTTTGGCGGAGGCAACGGCGACCCGGCCTTCGAGGCTCTCCTTCGCCTCGCTGAGCCCCGTATTGGCGACCTCGAGGGTCTCGATGGCCGTGGCCTGCTCCGCGGCGGTCTCTTCGAGGGCGGCCTTGGCAGCGATGATGCCCGCGTTCTCTTCCTCGAGGCCGGTGATCTTTACTCGAGACTCATCGAGCTGAGCGCTGAACCCGTCGCGTTCTTCGGTCCGGTTTTCGAGGTCCGTCGCGAGTTGGGAGCGCTTTGCTTCGGTAGCATCGAGCTTCGCGGCCTTTTCTTCGAAGTTGGTCTCGGTCTCGCTCAGGCGACGCCCGATGAGGGCAAGCTCCTTGCCGTGCTCCTCCTCCGAAGCCTCGAGGGCTGTGCTCTTTTCACCTTCGAGGCGGGCGGTGATCTCTTCGAGGGCCTGCTCTTTGTCGACGGCGGCCTCGGCGGCCATACGCGCCTTCGCTTCGGTCTGTTCGGTGGAGTGCTTCTCGCCGAGCTCGGCGATCTTCTCCTCGAACTCGGAGTTCATCTCCGCGAGGGCCGCGCTCTTCTCGGCTTCGAGCTGTCCGAGAGCCTCCGCGTGGGACTCTACGAGCTGCTCCATCTCGGCGGAGTTGCGCGCGGCCGCGGCCGCTGCCTTTTCGGCGGCCTCTTCCGCGGCCGCCGCGGTCTCGGCCGCGTGGGCGCGCCTCATGTCCTCGGCGTCGTCTTCGAGCTTCTTGGACTTCCCTTCGCCACGCTCGGCGCGGGCCTTGAAGTCTTCCGCCTTCTTGTTGACCGACTCCTTATCCGCCGTGAGGGCGGTAATCTGGTCATCCGTGTCCGCGGCCGCTCGCTCGAGGCTGAGGATGCGGTCCTCGAAGTCCGCCTTGCCGCGCTCGAGGTCTAGGTTCTTGTCCCGGAGCTCGATGAGTTGCTTGTCCCGGGCCCCGACCTGATCGCGGAACTCGAGGATCTCACGGTCCTTGTGGTTGAGGGCTTCCCGAAGGTCCAGGAACTCGCGGCTCGAGCTGCCGCCCTCCTTGGCCGCCTTCGATTTGAGGTCGGCCATCTCCTTGTCGAAGGTCCCGTCGTGCGGGCCTCGGCCTCCGTCGTGAGCGCCTCGGCAGCAGTGGTGCGGGCCTCGGCCGCAGCCAGCTCCTCGGGGTCGACACCAGCTGGGACCTCGGCGACGGGCGCCGGCTCGGGTTCCGGTTCCGGTTCCGGTTCCGGCTCGGGCGCCGGCTCGGGTTCCGGCTCCGGTTCCGGTTCCGGCTCGGGCTCCGGCTCGGGCTCCGGCTCGGGCTCCGGCTCGGGTTCCGGCTCGACGTCCTCTTCGAGCAGATCCTCCTCGACGAGGTCGTCCATGTCGAGGACCTCGAGATCGTCGATGGGCATTTCGACGTCAGCGTCGTCGACCTCTTGGGCCGCGGCAGCAGGAGAGGGGACGTCGCGAGTCGCCGTCGGATCGGCGTCCTCGTCCTCCTCCATGATGAGAGAGTCGAATGCACTGTCGGCGAAGGCGTCGATCTCATCGTCGACACCGTCACCGCTGGTGTCTTCAATCTCCATCGCTTCGACGAGTTGGGCCTCGGCTGCCGGGGCTTCGCCGGCGCTCCCCTCGATGGGCACGTACTCCTGAACCCGAGCGAGCAAATCGGCAAATGCTACGGGCTTCTTGATGTAGTCCTCGGCCCGAGTTCGCAGCTTCCTATGCTGCTCGAAGATCTCCTCGGCGTTGGCGTCGCTCGACATGATGATGAGAGGGATGGCCTTGAGGTCAGCGTTCTTCTTGATCTTCTTGCAGACCAAGAATCCATTCATGCTCGGCAGCTCGATCGACAGCAGGATCAAGTCCGGCTTGTCTTCGGCCGCTCGTGACAGGCCCGTAGTACCGTCGGCTACGACTTCGACCGCGGCCCCGAGGCCCCCGAAGTTCGTCGTCAGCTCGTCCGCGAAGCCCGTGTCGGCCTCGAAGACCAGAATCCGCTGGCCCATGCACGCTCCTTTATCGGGGCCGCGCCCCGAGTCGACCGCAGGATAGGCCGCGGCACGCGCAGAGGTCAACGATCTGGAATGCTAAAGCCCCGCCTTTCCGTGGGGTTACGCCGGTTCATTGGGGCACCCGGGCGGTGGCCACGAGGCGAAGGAGGCTCTGGCGGTCGAGGTCCCCAATAAAGGCATAGGTAACCCCACCCTGGTCCCGAATCGGCACGGTATATCCGCCGACCTGCTGGTAGTTCACGTCGCGCCCGAGGAGGCGAGTTCGCTCGAGCCTCAGGCCCCGCGCGGGCTCGGGGCGGTCGAAGAGCACCACCGTCACCCGCTCTCCGCCCACGTCATAGTAGAGCGCCGCCGCTCGGCGCTCCCGGACGTTCGACAATCGGGCGCCGAGGAGGTGAGCGTCGTCGCGCTCGAACCGGGCCGGACGCACCGGAAAGTTCACCTTGTTCCGAAACCAGCGAGTGACCTCCTGGGGATGCTCCCCGGGCACATCGGCCGGCAGGTCGCTGGCGTGAACCCGCACCGCATCTTCGAGGAACGGGAGCGCGGTCGCGTTGGCGACCATCGACCCGAGCCCGGTCGGTTTGCGAGCCCCCGACGCCGACGTGGACGGGGAGACCGACGTAGAGAACGGCCCCATCGCGAAGCTGGTCGCCATCAGCACCGCCGCGGCCGCGGCGAGGGGAATCGCATGCTTCAAGCGCATCGGCGCGATCTTCACCAGCGGCTGGGGCGAGGCCGCCCGTGGCGCCTCGTCGAGGCAGCGACGGATGCGGTCCCGGAGCCCCGCAGGCGCGTGAACGTCAGCCACCGACGTTCGCACGTGCCCTTTCATCGCCCGGGCAAACGCAACCCCCTCCTGGCACGGAGCGCACACCTCGAGGTGACGCTCCACTTCGAGGCTCGTCCCCGGGTCGAGCTCGAGGTCGACATAGGCGTCGACGTAGCGCTGGACGAGCCCGCAGTTCACCCGGCCCCCCCAACGCCCTTGCGCGCGCGAAACGCATCGAGAGAGACCGGCGATTCGTCCTGGGTGCCCGATGCTTCGGCGACGCCGCCTTCATCGGCATCCGCATCGAGGATGCCGAGGTGCATCGCCTGAGGGATGAGCTGCTTTTGCATCGCCTTGCGCGCCCGATGAAGCCTCGACATCACGGTGCCGATGGGGCAACCGATCGCTTCGGCGATCTCCCGATAGCTGAGCTCTTCGACATCTGCGAGGAGGATCATGACGCGATAGTCTTCGGGAAGCGTATCGAGGGCGCGCTGAATCTCGCGCGCGAGAAGTGGCCGCTCGGCGGTCGTCACGGGCTGGCTGAGGGCGCGCATCGCCGCCCGACTCATCACGCCGGAGCCGACGGCCTCCGCGGCAACGCCCTCGAAGACGTCTCGCTCTCGGGTCTTACGGCGATACCGGTTGATGAACGTATTGGTTTGAATCCGGTGCAGCCAGGCCCTCATGTTGGTGCCAGCCTCGAAGCGGTCGTGGAAGCGATAGGCCCGGAGGAACGTATCCTGGACGAGGTCTTCGGCATCGCTTTCGGACCGGGTCAGGCGCAGTGCCGCCCCGTAGAGCGAGTCGAGGTGTATGAGGGCTTCCCGCTCGAACTCTTCGCGGGCGGGGTCCACCGATTTTCGAAACAATCCCATGACCAGGCCTCAACATACGGGCTGAAGGTCCTATTTCAACCCGCCGCACTACGTCAATTAGAGCAACGATTCCGGGCTTCTCGGCCGGCTAGTCGGCAATCCAGCTGCTCGTCGCCGCGAGCGCCGTTCCGCCTTCTTGCCAACTAGTCGTCGTCTTGGCCCTTGCGTTGGCGGGCGCTGAGGGTGCTCTCGAGCTCTTCCACCCGGGCCGAGAGCCTCTGGATTTCCGCCTTGAGGGACTCGAGCTGTCCCTTGGCCACCCCCACAAGCGCCAGCACCCGGGCGTCTTTCAAACGCGAGAGCTCTTCCCAGGCTTCCTTCGGTTTGTCGATCAGGCGCCCCCGGGTCGCCGCTTCCGGCTCCTCGGCTCCCTCGAGGCCCCCGACCTCACTCTCACCTTTGCCGTCACCTTCAGAGCCATCCGGTCCGTCGGGGCCGTCTTCCCGGCGAACGAGCTTCGCAACGGGGCTGTCTTGCAGCGAGCTCATCAGCCGGTCGCCCCCATCACGGACCAGCTGGCGGAGCGTCTTGACGCTCCAAGCGTTGCTTTTTTTGCCCTTCTGCTCTTCGTAGATGATCTGGGCCAGCGTAATGTCGGTGAGGTCTTCCTTGGTGCGGTTGTCGATGATCCGCACGTCCTCGCCGTCTCGGACGTAGCGCGCGATCTCGTGCAGCGTCACGTAGCGGCTGTCCCGCGTATCGTAGAGCTTGCGGTTCGCGTAGCGCTTGACGAGACGCGGCGACTCTTCGGCTTCGGGGGTCTCCAAGGGGCGTCTCCAAGAGTGCTTTAGCTCCCGGCGACGCAATGCGTCAAGGAGCGCCCGCTGTGGCCGAGATCGGTAGAATCGGGCACCATCACGGTACGATGGACGATCCCGTCGAGACTGCGGCGGCTCTCGCTCGCCGGGTGGCCGCCCTGCCCGATACGGACATGCGGGTGGCCTATGTGCGCCACGAGCTGCGGCGCCACCCCCCCGAGGTGGTCGTCGATATCGTGGCGATCGCCGCCAATCTGACCGAATCCCGAATACCCCCGAACCAGGAGCTTTTGCTGTCGATCTCCCTGGCCCTCGCGGACGAGGTCGCCGATGACATACGCCTCGCAGCCCTCGGAGTCGCGGCTTCCCGGGGCCAGCGTGACGTCGTGATGCTGCTCAGCCGGCGCTCGATCGACGACGATGACACTCCCGACGACAAGCACGTCCCAGACTTCGGCCGGGGCAGGCCCTTGACTCTCGGAGAACGCAAGTCCCTGGCCCGAACCCGGGATCGAGATCTCCTGATGCGGGTGCTCCGGGACCCGCACCCCGACGTGATCACGATCCTCCTCGGCAACCCGATACTCACCGAAGAGAACATCGTACGCCTCGCAGCGCGGAGGCCCATCGCGCCATCCATCCTGCGGTTGGTCTTCCGGTCCACCCGATGGATCGTGCGCTACCGGGTCCGGCGGGTGCTGTGCCTGAACCCGAACACACCCCTCGACGTGTCTCTCGCCCTGGTCCGCCATCTAACCGACGCCGACCGGCGCCTGGTTTGCGGATCGACCGAACTTTCCGACGAGGTGAGGCGGGCGAGCGAGGTCCGAGAACCCCCGCTCCTCCATTAAATTCAGCTCTTTTCGACGATCTCCGCTTCGCTGACTTCGTCCTTCGCGCTCTTCGCCGAGGAGGTGTCCGAGACCTGTTTTTCCGACGGGGTGACGTCGATGTCGTCGTCCGAGTCGAGGCCTCGCTTCAAACCACGAATGGCCTTGCCCAGGCCTTCGCCCAGCTTCGGCAGACGGCTCGCACCGAAGATCAGCATGACGATCAACAGGATGATGATCAGCTCGCCCATTCCAAGAGTCGGCACAGTGCCTCCACGCGGGCGATGAAATTGCCCGCTCAAATAGCGGCCGAAATTTAGACGCGGCGGGCCCCGTTGGCAAGGGGCCTGGCCAAATCTCTCAAAGATCTCGAAGACATCACCAGCCCCCGTGGTAATGATCCGGCTATGGCTACGGTGCGCCTGCGCTCTGGACACGTTCAGCCGATCTGGGCGGGCCACCCGTGGGTATTCAAGCAGGCCATCGACGAAATCGATGGCGCCCCGGGTCCGGGAGACGTGGTCACCGTGATCGACGCCCGGGACCAATTCATCGGCAAAGGCTACTGGTCCCCCAAGAGTGCCATCCCGGTCCGGATCCTCGCCCGAAGCGAGGGAGAGGCCCTCGACTCTGCCT
>JAFDCW010000453.1 GCA_019312705.1 Deltaproteobacteria bacterium | reverse complement strand
GTGCTCATCGCGGCCTGGTGCGTCGCGCCATCGATGGCCGCCGCGCAGATGACGCTCACCTACCAGAGCCCCGATCCCAATCGCCTTCCGTCGGTTGGCTACGTTTCCCCGCCCCTCGGGGCCATCGAGTGCGACCTGACCGATCCCGTGGCGTTTCGCCTCGACTCGCTGGACGCGAGCGGGACGTTCATCGACATCTGGTCCGGCGCTCTCGGGCAGCCCCTCGCAGGCGGACCTCGACATCAAGATGTCCGAACTCATCGACTGCGCCGGAGAGTCCGGCGGGGTGACCATTTGGTTCCTGCTGGCAAACACGACGATGAGCACCGAGGCGGTCACGCTCTTCGCGTCCTTACAGGTCACCTACGACAAGACGCCGCCGAGCGCGCCGACGGACCTCTCCGATACGAGCGGAGATTCCATGGCCTCGATCTCCTGGACCCAGTCTCCCGAGACCGACGTGCAGCGGTACGACGTCTACGGCGACCCGGCGAGCGTATCCGGCAGCTGCGATGATGCCAAAGCGGCCACCTCGCTCGTGGCGGGGGGCGAGGTTGCGACGGCGAGCTATCGCTTCCTCGGCCAATCGACGGGCAGCACGGTGGTCATCGATCCGGGCGAGCTCGGTCTCGATTTCGGTCAGTTCGGAGCCATCGTGGTGGTCGCAACCGACCAAGGCCTCAATCAGAGCCCGGCCTCGAACGTCGCGTGCGTCGCCAGGATCGAGACCGAGGGATTCTGCGACGACTACGGTGAGTGCGACAGTTGCACGGTGATCGGGCACCCCGGCATGGCGAAGCCCAGCGGGACGTCGCTCACCGCCCTTTCGTTTATCTTCGCGGTCGGACTAGGCTTCGCGCGACGTCGTCGAAAATGAAAAACACAATCTTCAAAGCGCACCTCGGCTCAGGTTTGGCCTGGGCCATCGCGTCCGTGCTGGTTGCGGCCGCAGTGCCCAGCACCGCGAGTGCTCAGTACTTCGATGACCGAAGCGCGGGCCTCGTCGACGATATCGAGTCGGACGAGACCTGGGCCCTCGAGTTCCGCGTCGGCACCTATCAGCCCGCCATCGGCGACTCCTTCGAGAAGTTCTTCGCCGAGGACACGGGGCCCCTGCTGGCATTCGAAATCGACTTCCTGCCCCTCGAACTTCACGACTGGTTCGACGCGGGAATCACCTTCGGCTTCGGCTGGTCCCAATACGTAGGCCTCGCCACGACGGGGGAGACGAACGGCACGTCGACCGAAGAGACGAGCCTGACGCTCTACCCAATGCCCGTGCTCGCGGTAATCCGCGTCGACGCTCTCTCTCGCCGGCTCAACGTTCCGCTGCTGGTGACCGGCAAGCTCGGCGCCGAGTTCACCATCTGGAACAGCGGCACGGGATCGGTCAGCGACGCGACGAACATGTCCATCGGCTTGCACTGGGGAGTGCAGTTCGCCCTCGAGCTCGACATCTTCAACCAGCGCGCGGCCCGGGCCCTCGACGAAGTGTGGGGCATCAACCACTCCTTCCTGTTCTTCGAGCTCTTCGGCTCTGCGGCTCACTCCAACCTGAATGTGGCGCCGAAGGACGGCGTGGCGTGGGCCGCCGGCCTCGGCTTCCTGTTCTAGGCAATGCATCCTGAAGCGGTTCTTCGGTGACCCACGGCGTACGGCTCATCCTCACCTACGACGGCACCGCCTTCGCGGGGTGGGCGACGCAACCCGATGAGCGCACGGTGCAAGAGGAGGTCGGCCGGGCTGTTTCAGTGATGACCCGCCACCCGGTGACGGTGCGCGGGGCGAGTCGGACCGATGCGGGGGTGCACGCCGAGATGCAAGCTGCGGCCTTCGATAGCGAGCGCCTCATCTCGCCCGACGGCTGGCAGAAGGGCCTCAACAAGTACCTGCCCGAAGACATCTCGGTCCGCCGGGCCGAGGTCGTCGAGGCGGGCTACAACCCGCGCTACGACGCGCAGAACAAGCTCTATCGCTACGTCATCGAGGTCGGCCCAACCCGCAACCCCCTCCGCCGTCACCGGGCCTGGCACGTGCGTCCCGGGCTGCTCGCCGCGGGGCGACGGGAGGCGGAAGCGGCGGTCGATGCTTTCGACATCGGGGTGATGGCCGACGCGGCGAGTCGCTTCGTCGGCGAGCACGACTTCCGCGCCTTCCGCGCGTCGAACGACCTGCGGGAGCGCACGATGCGCACCCTCAGCGCAGTCGACCTCATCCCCGGGTGGTCCGGCGATCCGTGCTTGCTCGCTATCGAAGTGCGCGGCACCGCGTTCCTCAAGAACATGGTGCGCATCCTCGTGGGCACCCTCGTCGAGGTCGGCCGGCAGCGCATGACCCCCGACGAGGTCGCAGGCCTCCTGAGCGCCGAACGGGACCGTACGGACGCAGGCCCGACGGCGCCGGCCCACGGTCTGACCCTCGTCGAAATTCAACTCGGGCGACAAGACACCATCCCGCTCTGAAATAGACAGCATCCAGAAGTCAGCGTTCGTCAACCAAGCGCATTGCAGAGAGATCGCCGACGCGCCGGCGCACGAGGTCCACCAACTCATCGAGGGCATGTCCCTCTACTTCGTCCGCCGGGATCGATGCGCCGACATGCACCTCGACGGCCCCCGGCGCGATGGCCTTCGAGTGCTTCGGAAGCACCCGCGCCGTGCCCCGAATACCCACCGGTACGATGGGCACCCTCGCCTGCTGGGCCAGGTGGAACCCTCCCTTCTTGAAGCGCTTCACCGTGCCGGCGGCGCTTCGGGTGCCTTCTGGAAAGACGACTAGGTTGCGCCCCTCACGCACATCTCCGGCGGCCCGACGAATGGCCGCGTGGGCGTCCTGTCTGTCTTTCCGGTCGATGAAGACGTGCCCCCCGGCGGCCATGGCACGACCAAAGATCGGCACATCGCGGAGCTCGCTCTTGGCCATGAAGCCGAGGCGGACTGGCATGGCGGCGAGGAGGGCGATGATGTCGGTGTTGCTCTGGTGGTTGCACATGAACACCTGAGGACCGTGCCGGTCGATATGCTCCGCGCCGAAGATTCGGACCTGCATGCCGATCCCCCGAGCGACGCGCCGGGCCCACACCGGGGACAGCTCGCCCGCGGCTCCGTCATTGCCTCGGAGGGTGCGGACGACGACGAGGCCGGAAAAACCCGCCGTCAATCCCGTGACGAAGATGAAGCGCCCCACCTGGCTCGGTACGACCATGCCTCCCTGTGTATCGGATCCCGCGCCCCGTCGGCAATCCCGGCCCTGTCGCCTTCTCGCCGCCGGTTTGCATCGGCGGGACCCCGCCGTACCCTCTCGCCCCGTGCGGAAGCCCTGCATCTTCGTCGCGCTGGCAGCCCTCGGGCTCGCCAGCATCGCCGTGCCCGCCTCAGCCCAGGAGCCGGAGGCGATCGCCGACACGGCTTCGGCGGCCGACGCCGGAGACCCGAGCGCAGACGACGGCGACCGGGCCCAAGGCGACGAAGCAGATGCGCCCGCCGAGAGCCCAGGTGCGGAGCGCCTGCGAGCCAACGACGGACAGGGCGCGCCCGAGGAGCCCGAGGAGCCCGCGAAGGTCGCGGTCGTCACGGTCGGCGATCCCGACGACGACCTCCGGCAGCAGGCCCGCGAACTCGACCGCCTGCTCTCCCGGACCGACGGCCTACGAATCCCTACCGATTCCGGTCTCCGCCGCGCCCTCCGGGGAGACCCAGCGCCCGACGAGGACGACGGCCTGGGACGCGTGCGCATCCTCCGCCGAGGCCTCGGCATCGACGACGACGAGGACGCCGGCGGCCTCTCGGCCCTCGGGCGAGTTTCCGGAGCCGTGACTGTGATCGCCATTCAGCGCCGGGCTGGCACCATCGAGGCGACAGCCCTCGACGTCGCCTCGGGCCGGCTCTACGAAGGAGAGCTGGAACTGAACGATGCCGACGACGCCGCGATCGTGCGATTCGTACTGCCCCGGGCACAGGCCTCGGCCCTCCGGGCGGCAGAGCGGGCCGCCGAAGCCGAGAGCCGCGATTGGCGCGCAGGAGCCGCGTCGGCTCAGGACGGCGTACGCGCGGGGGGCCAGTCGACCTCCTCGGATGCCGGCGAAGGCGGAGAAGAGGACGAATCTGACGACGAGCCCGGTTTCTTCGCCAAATGGTGGCCGTACATGGTCGGCGCCGTGCTGCTTGGGGCCGCCATCACCTACATCATCGTCCTCGGCAACGAGGACGATGGTGCCGACCTCCCGCCGCCGGTGCTACGCTTCATACCTGGTGGCAACTAAGGCAACGTCGTCTCGTCCGCTGATACTGGGCTGGGTTCGCGCTCTCTGCGTCGCGTTGCTGCTGACCGGGCTTGGAACCGGCGCCGCTCTGGCCCAGGGACCGGCGCCCGAAGGCCAGGACGTCGCCGGATGGGTCCCGGTCGAGGAGGGTGCACCCGCCGGCGTCCAGGCAGTGACCCTCCCCGACCCTCCCGAGGACTACGTCTCCGAGGTGCGAGGCGCGGTCCACTGGACGTTCCCAGCGACCGCCACCTCCGTGGTCCGTGAGCTCCAGGGGCACTACGCCAACGCCTGGGCCCGGGTCGTCAGCGACTTCGGTGGCTCCATCGACGATGAGGTCACAATCCGCGTGGGCCTCAATCCCGAAGAGATGCATGCCCTGGCGCCGGTAGGCCACCCTGCCCCGGACTACGCGGCCGGCGTCGCCTACCCTCGCTTCGGGGTGATTCTTCTGACCCTCCAGGCCCCCGACTCCTGGCAGCGCCCGGACGTCGAAAAGGTCCTGACCCACGAGCTCTCCCACATCGCCCTCTACCGCGCCGTCGGCGGCCAACATCTGCCGCGGTGGTTCGTCGAGGGGGTCGCGGTCCAGCAGGCCGGAGAGAACGACCTCAACCGCATCAAGAAGCTCTGGGAAGCTGTCGTCGCCGACAACGTCGTGCCCCTCGCGGACCTGGACAACAGCTTCCCGCGCTACGCCCATCGGGTGAGCGTCGCGTATGCCCAGAGCGCAGACA
>JAFDCW010000452.1 GCA_019312705.1 Deltaproteobacteria bacterium | reverse complement strand
TACACGCGTCCTCCCTTGGCGTCGAACCAACGGTCATTGCCCCCCGGGCCGCCTGGGCCGGCGGCATTGAGCCGTATTTCGCTCCCGTCGACACCGGCCGCCGTTGGCACTAGGAAGTCCCGATGAGCAAGTACGACTACGATCTCTTCGTGATCGGAGGCGGCTCCGGCGGCGTTCGCGCCGCCCGCATGAGCGCCGGCTTCGGAGCCAAGGTCGGCCTCGCCGAAGAGAGCCGCCTCGGCGGCACGTGCGTCAACGTCGGCTGCGTGCCCAAAAAGCTCATGGTCTACGCCAGCCACTATGGCGAAGACATCGAGGACGCGGCGGGCTACGGCTGGACCACCGGGGGGCCGGCGCGCTTCGACTGGGCGACCCTCATGCGCAACAAGGACGCCGAGATCGCCCGGCTCAACGAGGTCTATGGCGGCATCCTCGACCGGGCCGGGGTCACCACCTATGCCGCGCGGGCGTCCGTCGTCGGCCCCCACGAGGTGGAAGTCGATGGCCAGCGCATCTCGGCCGGTGAGATCCTCGTTGCCACCGGAGGCCGGCCTCTGGTGCCGGAGACCCCGGGCGCCGAGCACTACGATATCAGCGACGCGATCTTCGAACTCCCCGCCGTGCCCAAGCGGGTCGTCGTCGTCGGCGGCGGCTATATCGGCGTCGAGCTCGCGGGCATCTTGAACGCCCTCGGCGCCGAGGTGCATCTGGTCCACAAGGACGAGCACCTGCTCAACGCCTTCGATGACGACGTGCGCACCTTCCTGACCGAGCAGATCCGCCTCAAGGGCGTGCACGTGCATAACGAGCGTCGTGTCGCATCGCTCTGGCTGCGTGACGAGACCAAGGTCGCGAAGCTCGACGATGGCACGGAGCTCCTGGCCGACCTCGTGCTCTCCGCCATCGGCCGGCGCCCCAACTCCCGCGGCTTTGGCCTCGAGGAGCACGGCGTCGAACTCGGCGCCCGGGGGGCCATCGTCGTCGATGACGACCTGCGCAGCACGGTGCCGAGCATCGCCGCTCTCGGTGACGTCATCGACCGTGTCGCCCTCACCCCGGTCGCCCTCGAGGAGGGCATGGCCTACGCCCGGCACCGCTTTGGCGGCATGCCCATGGCCATCGACTACGAGAACATACCGACGGCGGTCTTCAGCAACCCCGAGGTGGCCACCGTGGGCCTCGGAGAGGCCCAGGCCTGGCACCGCGGCGAGGTCTGCGAGATCTACAAGTCCACCTTCACCCCGATGAAACACTCTCTGTCCGGTCGCCACGAAAAGTCGATGATGAAGCTCGTGATCTGCAAGCGCACCGACAAGGTCCTCGGTATGCACGTCGTTGGCCCCGCCGCCGCGGAGATCATGCAAGGCATGGCCGTCGCCATGAAGTGCGGGGTGACCAAGGCCCAACTCGACGCGACCGTAGGCATCCACCCCACCGCCGCAGAAGAGCTGGTCACGATGCGCACGCCGGTGGCGTCTGGCTGAAGCCCTCGGCCCGTGGTACCTGGACGCCGTGGGCATGCGCTTCATCTGTGCCGTCTTGGTGGCGGCGCTCTTCGCGTGCGGCGACGCTGCGGCGGGTGGCGACCCGGCGGACGCGGCCCCTGTCGACGGGGCGCGCGACGCGGCGGCGGATGCCACGGCCGACGGGGCCTCCGGCGACACCGGTCGCCCCCCCATCCCCGACGGCGCCCTCACCATCGGCACCTGGAACATCGAGCATCTCCCGAAGACCAGCGAGACCATCGCCCTCGCCGCCGAGGTGATTCGCAGCGAGCAGATCGACCTCCTCGGTGTGCAGGAGATCGTCGAGCGCGCCGACTTCGACAACCTCGCCGGTCAGCTCCCAAACTTCCAACCGATCATCGCCTTCGACAGCCGCGCCCCGATTCGTGTCGGCTTCATGTACCGATACGACCGGTTCGAGGTCACCGAAATCGAACGGCTCTTCGACGATGATTATTGGGCCTTCCCGAGACCGGTGCTCAAGGCCCGGGTCCTCGACCTCGAGTCCGGCTTCGACTTCATCTTCATGGTCGTGCACCTGAAGGCACAAATCGACGCCGAAAGCCGCATGCGCCGCGCCCTCGCCATCGAGCGCATGGAAGCGTGGATGGCGACCGAGATCGCGACCGGTGACGAGACGGACTTCGTGGTCGTCGGGGACTACAACGACGAGCTCACCGACGGCGCGGACAACGTCTTTCGTCCCTTCCTCGACGCGCCCGAAAGCTATCGCTTCCTGACTCTCGCTCCGGAAGAAGCCGGCGCCCACACCTACTTGCCGTTCCGCGTGATGATCGACCACATCCTGGTGAGTAACGGCGCTCTCGACGAGTACGGTGCCGGGACCACCGAGGTCCTCGAACTCGACGCCACCATCATGAATTACGAGGCCCGGGTTTCGGACCATCGCCCGGTCATCACGCGTTTCGTCTTCTGACCGGTGTCGCCCGAGGTTGTGCGTTGTCATTTTGGGCGCCGGGCTTACGTCTACGTCGTGGGGGACCTCACGACAGACCTCGCGGAGTACGCCGTAGAAGTGCGCCAAACGCACATCTCGTGGGTCTTCATGACCCCGGACGAGGTCTACAAGGTCAAGAAGCCGGTCAACTTGGGGTTTCTCGACTTTTCGGACCAATCGAAGCGCCGGACGGCTTGCGCCGCCGAGCTGGCGCTAAACAGCGAGCTCAGCCCCGACGTGTATCTCGGCTTGGTCCCGGTGACTCGCGGTACGGACGACGTGCATCGCTTCGACGGGCCCGGTGAGGTCGTGGATTGGGCCGTGCACATGCGCCGCCTGCCCGACCGAGATCGCCTCGACAAGCGTCTGGCCCGCGGCGCCATCGGGGACTGGGACCTCACCGAGATCGCGCGAGAGGTCGCCGGTTTTCACGAGGGCGCGCAGGTCGATGCCGAAACGGGGCGCTTCGGCGATCCGGAGACCATCCGCGTCAACGTCGTCGAGAACTTCGCCCAGACCGAGGAGACGGTCCTCTCTCACGTCTCGAGGGACGATGCGAACGCCATCGAGGCGTGGCAGCTCGCCTTCCTCGATGAGCGTGAGGCTCTCTTTCAGAGCCGCATCGATTCCGGGCGTGTTCGGGATGGCCACGGGGACCTGCGCCTCGAGCAGACCTACATCGATGACGAAGGAGACGTGCGCATCCTCGACCGCATCGAGTTCAACGAGCGGTTTCGCTTCGGAGATGTGTGTTCCGACGTCGCCTTTCTGTCGATGGACCTGTCTTTCCGCGGGCGCGTCGACCTCGCCGAGCGCTTCCTGGCGCTCTACGCGAGGGAGTCCAACGACTACGACCTCTTTCCCCTCGTCGACTTCTACGAGAGCTACCGCGCGTACGTGCGGGCGAAGCTTGCGTCGATGGCCGCGGCGGACCCGGAGATTGACGATGCGACCCGGGAGCGTGCCGCCTTCGAGGCGCGGCGGTACTATCTGCTCGCGCTGACCGCGCCCCGGGAGGCGATCATTGCCCCCCGGGTGGTCGCCGTGGGCGGGGTCATCGCCAGTGGAAAGAGCACCGTCGCCGACCGCCTCTCGGCGCTCATCGGCGCGCCGGTCGTCGAGACCGATCGCACGCGCAAGTTCATGGTGGGCGCACGCCCCACCGACCAGCTGCACGAGGGCTCTTGGAGCGGCGCCTACGACCCGGCGTTCACCGAAGACGTATACGACGAAGTTTACCGGCGTGCGGGCCAGGTCCTCGCGTCGGGGCGGCCGGTGATTCTCGACGCCAGCTTCCGCTCGCCCTCCATGCGCGCTCGGGCGGCGCGCCTCGCCGAGGCCCATGGCGTGCCCTTCGAACACGTCGAGTGCATTTGCGACCGAGAGACGTGCCTCGCGCGGCTCTCCGAGCGGGCGAAACACGAAAGCGTCAGCGACGGCCGGGTTGAGATATTCGACGATTTCGTGGCGCGCTATCAGTCGCCCAAGCCCGAGGAGGTCGCGAGCTTCAGTGGTCACCTCCGCCTTCAGACCGGCCACTGTCTGCAAGAGGTCACCGCGACCCTCGAGCAGCACTTCCCTACCTGGGATGGCCTGAACGGCTGACGGCGTCTCAGCTATCGCCGAAGTCCGAGAGCTCTTCATCGAGGAGCTTCGCGGCGACGATGATGAGGTCGCGTTCGCTCAATACGCCGACCAGGCGTCCGTCTTTGACCACGGGCAGGCAGGCTACCTCGTGGGACCGCATCATGTTGAGGGCCTCGCGGGTGGGTGTGTCGGGGCCGATGGTGATCGGGTTGGCTTTCATGATGCTGCGCACGGCGACCGGATCCCGGGGCCCGCTCGAGGGGCCGCTGGCCAGCAGCCGGATGAGGGCGCGGTGCGAGACGATGCCTACCAAATGGCCTTCGTCGTCTTCGACGGGGACGTGGCGAATGTGCTCCCAGTCCATCAGGTTCGCCGCGAGGTCGACGAGATCGTCGGGCTGAACCGTGAACAAATCGCGGGTCATGAACTGGCCGACGGTCTTGTACCCGTGGCGCCAGTCGCGAACCTCGTCGATCTCGGCGAGGTCCCAGGTGTGCACCGGTCGGCCTTCGCGCTGCCTCTCGCGGGTCGCTTCGGTCACGGCGCGGAAGCGGTCGGGGCGCGTGCCGCGGCCATCCATCTCCGCCAGGGAGTCGAGGGCCCACTGAGCCCCGGTGCGTCCGCTGCGCACGCGCTCCTCGATCACCCCGAGGTAGCGCTCGATATCTTGGGCGTCGATGCCATGGTTTTCGAGGCCCTGCCGCGCCGACTGCAATAGGTCGAGGATGAGCGCCGCGGCGGTGGTGCGGC
>JAFDCW010000451.1 GCA_019312705.1 Deltaproteobacteria bacterium | reverse complement strand
GCAGCCGAAGCTAGAGGAGCACGACGGCTTCTACTATCTGATCGCTCACGGAATCGACATCGATCACGCCGCACCGGACGACCTGAAGACCGTCGAGATCGACCTGCTCCTCGCCCCGGGCTTCGTGCTCACCCACCACGACCGAAAGGTCGCGAGCATCGAGTTTGTCGTCTCCCGGGTTCGGAGGGACCCGAGGATCCTGCACAAGGACCCAGCTTTCCTCGCCCACGCCATCGTCGACCACCTCATCGACCGCTACCTGCCCTTGATGAGCCGATACGACGCGGCCATCGGCGAGCTCGAGACGTCGATCATGCGAGAGAAGAAGCCCAAGGGAGTGCTCGAGAAGATCTTCGACCTCAAGCACTCGCTCCAGCGCGTCCGGCGGGTCGCCATCCATCAGACCGACGTCTTGCTGCGGCTGTCCAACGGCACCATGTCGCGCATCCCCGAAGACGCCCTTCCCTTCTACCGAGACGTGCACGATCACTTCGTCCGCGTGAACGACCTCGCGGACAGCTACCGCGAACTCGTCGCCTCGAGCCTCGACGCCTTCCTCAGCGTGCAGTCCAACCGCATGAACGAGGTCATGAAGGTGCTGACGCTGATCAGCACCATCATGCTGCCCCTGACCTTCATCGTCGGCGTCTACGGCATGAACTTCGACGACATGCCCGAGCTCCATTGGAAGCACGGCTACGCCTTCGCCTGGGCCTTGATGGTCATCAACGTCGTCGTTTTCGTGAGCTTCTTCCGCCGACGCGGCTGGCTCTAAACAGTATCCCCTGGAGCGCGATCCACGGCGACACCGTTTGGATCTAGCCCCGGGTGCTTCGTCCGTTCGCCCCGACCGCATCGGCGATCGTCGGGTAGCCCTCGGCCCGGGCCCGAGCGACCAGTCCTTCGGCGAGATGGGCCGGGAGGCCGGGGCCTTCGAAGATGAACGCTGAGTAGACTTGCACCAGCGTCGCGCCAGCGGCGATGCGCTGCCAGGCGTCGTCCACCGTGGTGATGCCCCCGACGCTGACGAGCACGAGGTTTTCCCCGACGCGGAGCTTCAGGCGCTCGAGCACGTCGAGGGCTCGCTGGCGGAGGGGCGCGCCGCTGAGGCCGCCGGCGCCGATGGCTTCGACTTCCTGTGCATCGGTCTCGAGGCCTTCCCGGGAGATCGTCGTATTGGTGGCGATGATGCCGTCGAGGCCGAGCTCGAGGGCGAGGTCGGCGACTTCGTCGATGTCCTGGTTGGCGAGGTCTGGAGCTATCTTCACCAGCAACGGCACCCGCCGCGAGGGTGATGCCCGGTCGAGGGCCTCGCGCACGGACGTCAGGAGCGGGCGCAGCTTGTCGACGGCCTGGAGGTTTCGGAGGCCCGGCGTATTCGGCGAGCTCACGTTGACCACGAAGTAGTCCGCGTGCACCGCGAGGCGCTCGGTGCTCTTGACGTAGTCCGCCGCGGCGTCGTCTTCGGCGACGACCTTCGTCTTGCCGATGTTCACGCCGACGACGGCTCGCCGTCCCTTAGCGAGGCGCCGAGCCGCTGCAGCCGAGCCGCGGTTGTTGAAGCCCATGCGATTGATGAGGGCCCGATCCCGCGGCACCCGAAAGAGCCGGGGCTGCGGGTTGCCCGTCTGGCCTTCGCCGGTGATCGTCCCGATCTCGACGAAGCCGAAACCGAGCGCGCCGAGGGCGTCGTAGCCCTCGGCGTCCTTGTCGAAGCCGGCGGCGAGGCCCACGGGCGTCGGAAAGGTCAGGCCGAGGGCCTTCACCTCAGCCGCGGGGTTCCGGTAGCCATAGGCCAGGCCGAGCAGCGCCTTGCCCCCGGGAAACGCCGCCCAGAACCGCAATGCTCCGAAGGCAACGCGGTGGGCGGTCTCAGCCGAAAGCAGCCACAGGAAGGGTCGCAGGACAAAACGGTAAAGCATCAGCGCCTGCATGCTGCCCCGGAGAGCAACTCGCCGTCGATCGGAAAACTCGCTTCCGTCTGGCCGCTTGGTCGCTTCCTCGATATTCTCCCTGCCTATGTCGGGCACCCGGTATCTGGCGCGCCTCGAAGATCGCAGCCTCTTCCCAGAGCTCGAGCCCCGCGCCTATCTAAACCACGCCGCCGTGAGCCCCGCCTCGGTGGCGGTGCAGGCCGCGACGGCGGAGGTGGTCGCCGACTACGCGAGGAAAGGCCTCGAGGCGATTCATCGATGGATCCCCCAACGGGCGCTGCTCAAAGACAAACTCGGGCGCCTTATCGGCACGACAGGCGACAACCTCGCCCTCACCCCGAGCACCAGCTTCAGCGTGCTCTCGGTCGCCCTGTGTTTCCCCTGGGAACCGGGAGACCGGGTGCTGGTCTTCGAAGGGGAGTTCCCAGCTAACGTGACGGCGTGGCAGCAGGCGGCGCGACTCCACGGCCTCGAGGTCGATCGCATCCCGCTCACCACTTTCGCCCGGCACCCCGACGAAGGCATCGCCGCCCTCGCGGAGGCCCTTCGCCGCGAGCCCCGATTGGTGGCGACGAGCGCCGTGCAGTTCCAGACCGGCCTCTCAATGCCCCTCGCGGCGATGGCCGAGGCCTGCCACGCCGCCGGCGCCGAGCTCTTCGTCGATGGCATCCAAGCGGTCGGCATAACGCCCATCGATGTCGATGCCCTCGGCGTCGACTACTTCGCCGGCGGCGCCCACAAGTGGCTCATGGGTCTCGAAGGTGTCGGCTATCTCTACGCTCGCCCCGAACGCGCCGCAAAGCTGCGGCCCCACGTCGCCGGATGGCTCAGTCACGAGGACCCTGTCTCGTTCCTGGTGGAAGGCCCGGGCCACCTCGACTATTCGCGGCGGGTTCGAAGCAGCATCGACTTCCTCGAGATAGGCTCGACCAACGCTGTCGGCTGCTACGCCCTCGAGGCGGCGATCGACCTCATCGAACAGATCGGCACGCCGACCATCCTCGCCCATGTGCAGGCCTACCACGACGCCCTCGAAGAAGGCCTCGAAGACCGCGGCTTCCGTTCCCTGCGCTCACCCCTTGCCTCGTCCCGGTCCGGCTCTCTCTCGGTACTGCCCCCCGCCGGCGTCGACGTCATCAAACTCAATCGCGCCCTCGCATCCCGCGGCGTCAGCGCCAGCACCCCCGACGGCCGCCTACGCTTCTCGCCCCACTGGCCCAACGCCATCGACGAAGTCGGCCTCGTCCTCGAAGCGGTCGACGCAGCGGTTCGCGCGGTCTGAGGGCACGTCCGAGGCAAAGCCCGGAGGGCCTGGTGGCCGCCGGCAGGTCGTCCGACCGCAAGTACGAGAACGGACTCGGGAACGGGAACGGGTGCGGCCGAGTTCAGATTGGACGACCGCGTTCTGTTTTCATGGCGGCAGGCCCTTGGCTTCGCCTTTGAAAGGGCCTGCCGCCATGAAAACAGAACACTCCAGTCCTCCGATGGTTCACCACAATCTCCGAGTCTTTCAGCGCTCGCTGCAGCTGGCTCGGATCGTTTATGGGAATCTGCCCCTGAACTCGGCGCTCCGCGACCAAGTGAAGCGAGCAAGTCTCTCGGTGGGAGCCAACATCGCCGAAGGCTGCACAATGTCGTCCAAGCCGATGCGTAAGAAGCACTACGAGATCGCCCGGGGCTCGGCGGTCGAGACGGTCGCCCTCTTCGAACTCGGCGCGGCCATCGGCGAAAGCCTCCCAGTCGACGAAGTCCGCGAACACGGCGCGGCTATCGCCGCGATGCTGACCGCGATGGTGAGGCGCTAAGCGCCCTAACCCGGAGGGCGCAATGCCCTCCGGGTCCGTCTCTCCTATCGGCGAAGCTTGAAGAGAACCGCGACGATGTGGTCGAGTCTATCGACCGCCTCGGGCAGGTCCTCAGGGTCCAGGTAGCCGAGAGCCTCGGCCGTCTCCAGACAAGCCCTCGACTCCCGCGCCGACCCCATCGCGTTGGCATATCTCGCCTGCCGGTTCCTGCCGGCAGACTCGCTGCCTTCGGCCGTGTTGAGAGGAACGCTGGTAAGGCACCTCCTCAACTGCCGCCCGAGATCCCGGTCATGGACTTCGATGCGCTCGATCAACGGCCGCACCATCCGAACCGCACTCAGACATAGTTGGTAACACTGAAAGTTCTGCATTTGGAGCTCCTTCGCTCGTGAAGCCGCCCCCGCGCCACCGCGCACAGGCCGAGTCAAGGCCTTCAGCCGGCGTAGCCGGGCGCGTCCGCCGCCTCGGCGGACCGAGCCTTTACGCGGCCGAGCACGGTGGCATCGTCAAGGCGCCCCGAGCGAAGGAGCAATCTCGCCCTACGCGCATCGTCGGCGAGTTCGAGCGCAGCGATGAAGAGCCGTCACGCGGCCAGGGGAACGCGAACGCGAACGGGAACGGGAACGGGAACGGGAACGGGAACGGGAACGGGAACGGGAACGGGAACGGGAACGGGAACGGGAACGGGAACGGGAACGGGAACGGGAACGGGAACGGCGACGACCCTGGAGGTTACAAGATCTGCCCCGGCGTCCCAATCGGCCCCGACGGTATCGGCACACCACCACCCGCACCGCCGCCTCCACCCGCGCCCTCACACGGCTCTACCTCGAACTCCACCACCTGCTGGCACCACCGCGGCTGATCCGTCGGCATCGACCGGTAGTCGACCTCCCCGCCGCCGATGCAACTCTCGAAGTTGGCCACCCGAACTGTGTATGTGCCGGCCGGCGCAGCTCCCGCAGGCCAATAGACGTGCTCGTTGTCGACCCCCATATTGCTCGAACACGCGGCGTTCGCGTCGAGGTCGAGGTGGCCGCCGCTCGCTGCCGAGGTATTGGCGTAGTAGACGACCGTGCCGCCGGGATCGATGACGTAGAGGTCGAGGTCAGTGGAGCGCGTCATAGTGAGCGTCACTTCGACGTCGCCGGTGCCCACCGGCATGATGCGCAGGGTGCGCTGCACGTAGGGGGACACGCGACCTTCGTGGTCGACCGCGGCGACGTACATGACGACGTCCCGGGGCGAACCGACGATGGCCTCGCCGTTCGGAGCCAGCGCCGCGTCGAGACCGAAGACGACCTCCGCGTCCTCGACCCCCGTGACGCGCATCGTGCCGAGCTCGGTGTCGACGCTGGCCGGCAGGAAGAAGTGCCCCGGGTAATCGTGGAAGGCGATGTAGAGCCCGGACACGTCGGTATCGGCGCCGGAGCCGGGGTCGGCGCGCAGCGGCAAGCGCAGGGGGACACCCGCCAAGACCGTGAAGGGTTGGTCCGGCCCGCGGAACGTGAGCGATGGCCGCGCGGGCGTTGCGGGCGATGCGGACGGTGCGGCGGTCCCATGCAGCTCGGCTCCGCCGACGATCCACGGCGTGTCGACGGTCCGTCCGTCCCGGGCCCCCTGACCTATCTGCTGAACCGCGAGGCGCCCCGACGGCAGCATGCCCTCGACCTCGACGTGGGGCCCGGGCCGATACCGGCGGCGCATCTGGGCGATGGCCTCTTGGCTGTTCTGGCCCCCCGGGTCCACGGACGGAACGTGACCGACAGGGTCACCGTCGTCGGCCCACGGAAACTCGAAGCCCGGCAGCCCTCCTGGTCCTCCCGGCCCTCCAGCCCCTCCGGGCCCCTGCTGGGTCGCCGCATACGCGCCGAACCCGAGGACCGCGACGAACGCCCCCGTCCCGACACAGGCAAAGGCGACGAAAAGAAGCCCAACAGCCGCATAGATGAAGCGCTTATCGTCCACCGTCTTTACAGCCTACGCTCTCAGGACCCGAATTGTTCCGTTCGAGAGCGGAGCGGGACGACGGGCGCCGAATCGCACCCGTAGCGTCCAGCCTCACGGCCTCTGCGCCTGGATGGCGGTGATGACGACGGTCTGCTGGCCATGACTGTCTCCTAAGCCGTGTTCGATCTTCGAACCCCGCCCCCACGGAATGCGCGTCGATGAGCTTCGTGCACCCGACGTTCAGCCGCGAACTCGCGTCGCGACCGACGTGAGGTCTTCGCTCACGGCGCCCTTCGCGTGGGCCGTCACCGCGTTGCGCTCGTAGCTGGGCGTACCCGGTCGCGCGACGAGATGGATGGGGAAGCCGAGGGCCGCCGGGAGGGCGAGGTCGAGTTCGAAGATGTCGCCGGCGACGAGGGTGCGCTCGGGCGCCGCCCCCACCTCGGTAAGGACCGTGGTCAGGACGTCCCAGTAGATGCCGCGGCGCAAGTAGATGGGGCGCTCGAGGCCGGGCAGGTCGAGGGACTCGGGCACGTCCCCGAAGGCCCCGATCTCTCCCTCGGGCTCCGCGATGACGTACTTCCGCGCGTTGCCGAAGACCTTGAGCTTGTCCCGGCCCTTCGGGGCGAGGTCGTCGAGCTTGGCCTCGACGGCGTCGGTGAGGCTGTTGGTGACGACGTAGACCGGCACGTCGGTCCCGAGCAGTGTCTCGACCACGTCCTTGGCGTCCGGGCGAAAAACATTCGCGGCCTTCGGGTAGTTCCGCCGGAAGATGCCTTCGAGGAAGGTGCGCCGTTCCGCCGGGTCCACGAAGGCCTCGCGGTCATCGAGGAGCTTCTGGGCCGTCGAGGTGGCCATGATGTAGGGGTCGGCGTGGGACGGGGCGACGATCCGCCCTTCGAAGAGCCAGCCAAACTGGTCCGGGGTCTTGCCGATCTCGCCGGCAACCTCATCCCAATCCCGGGCTGCATCAGCTCCAACGACGCTCGCGAACTCGTCGCGGTACGCCTCGAGGAAGGGCACGGCTTCCTTCTCCACGTCGGTGAAGGTGCCGTCGAAATCGAGGATGATGCAGTCGAGGTCCATGGACGCCGGGCGCGCAGCATGCCCTTCGCCCCCGGGGGGGGCGCAACGAAAACTCACGGGCCCCGAATGAGGCCTTCAAATCGCCCGCGAACGACCCCAAACGATCGAGGGGTGGTGGCTGCTTAAGAGGATCCGGCTACGGCAGTGGCCACGATCGGTGCCACATTAACGTGACATTTCGCG